>JAOUKJ010000015.1 GCA_029882675.1 Cyclobacteriaceae bacterium | reverse complement strand
AGCACCTTTGTGTTTTATTGTCTAAAAAGCCTTTAGATTCACCCGTTATGGCAGTAGCATCAATCCCGGAAGAAGAATATTTAAACATTACCCAGGTGGCCCGGCAGTTTAAGGTCGCGAGCTCGCTGATCAGGTATTGGGAAAGTGAGTTTGACATACTCAATCCTGCCAAAGACGAGAAAGGCAACAGGTTATACAGCACCAAGGACATTGAAAGCTTACGAATGGTATATCACTTGGTCAAAGAGCAAGGCTATACATTGCAAGGGGCCAAAAGGGTCCTGAAGGAACAGGGCGACGAGGCTACTGCAAAACTACAGGCAATCAATTCGCTCGAAGGTGTAAAAGTCCTTTTAAAGGAGATCAGGGAAAAGCTTGGATAGGACGTTATGAATCAGGAACAGCTGGCATTATTGGCTCTGCACTGCATTCCGGGCATTGGCGGATTTACCATCCGGCAGCTCATTAGTTATTGTGGATCTGCCCGGCAGGTTTTCAACCGTCCACCCGGCAAACTGCGAAAAGTACCAGGCATAAGACGTACGTCAATAGATCTTATCCTAAAAAATGAAGGATTTCATGAGGCCGAAGCTCTTTTGCAACGGGCAGAAAAAGAAAACAGCAAAATCATATTATATTCCGATGATGACTTCCCCCGCCGTTTAAAGAATGTATTTGATGCGCCTACCATTCTCTTTCACCAGGGCAATGCCGATTTCAATAGCCTTAAATCACTGGCCATCGTAGGTACCCGAAAAGCTTCCTCCTATGGCCTGGGTTTTGTAGATGAGCTCATCGAAGGGCTGGCCCGGCACCAGCCACTCATCGTGAGTGGCCTGGCTTATGGGATTGACATCCGGGCACACCGGGCAGCCCTTAAAAACGGATTATCTACGGTTGGGGTTCTTGCCTCCGGCACCAACATCATTTATCCGGCAGCACATAAAAACACTGCCAAAGAAATGGTCACGTCAGGCGGGTTGGTTTCAGAATACGGTTTTGACATACTCCCTGATCCCAAAAGGTTTCCGGCCAGAAACCGGATCATTGCTGGCACAACCGATGCCACGATAGTGATAGAAGCCGCTGCCCGGGGCGGGGCGCTGATCACTGCCCATATGGCCAATGGATACGATCGGGATGTCTTTGCCCTGCCAGGCAACGTACACAATACGCATTCACTGGGATGCAACCACCTGATAAAAACACACAAAGCCCACATCCTCACCCGCGCCGAAGATATTGAGTATATCATGCAGTGGGATAATGATACCAGGCCCGCAAAAATTCAGCCAGACCTCTCTGCACTGGATGCTGAGGAAAAGGCCGTTGTTAAAGCCTTGTCAGATACAGCCGATGCCATCACCATTGATGAATTGTCGTGGCGTGCAGAACTACCTATAAACAAACTTGCCTCTGTCCTACTCAACCTTGAGTTCAGGGGGTATGTAAACCCTTTACCAGGGAAAATATATAAGCTGTCCGGGGAATTGGCCAGGTTTTAATTTCCCAACCGGATCATTTTTTTAGTTCAATGTTTACTGTAATGTATACTAATGCATTAGTTTTGCCCTAAATATCCAGCAATGACAGAAGACCAGGCACGTCAGCAAATCACATCCCTTACCGGGAAAATAAACCATTATAATTATAAATATTATAATGAAAACATCAGTGAAATCAGTGATTTCGAGTTCGACAAAATGCTGGAAGAACTTATAAAGCTGGAGGATGAATTTCCTGCATTACGTCTGCCTGACTCTCCTACCCTTCGTGTCGGTGGCACGATAAATAAATCATTTCAAACCGTAGCGCATAAACATCCCATGTTATCCCTGGGCAATACTTACTCTCGTGCTGATCTGGAAGAGTTTGACCAACGTGTAGCTAAAGGACTCGGCACGAATGATTATGAATACTTCTGCGAATTAAAATTTGATGGTGTGGCCCTAAGCATGACCTACCGCAACGGCCTGCTCGTTCAGGGGGTAACTCGGGGAGATGGCACCCAGGGCGATGAAATCACAGCTAATGTCAAGACGATCCGCACACTCCCATTGCGTGTGGATTTACCGGAGCTCCCCGATGAGTTTGAAGTGCGGGGTGAAGCATTTATTCCAAAGAAAGTATTTCTTGAGCTGAATAAATCACGGGAAGAAGCCGGTGAGGAAACCTATGCCAATGCACGAAATACAGCCTCCGGAACGCTCAAAATGCAGGATTCTGCGATGGTAGCCAGACGCAAACTGGACTGTTACATTTATTCCTACCTGAGTAGGACCTCTCCGGGAACGCATGAAAAAGGAATTCATATGCTTGAAAAAGCGGGATTCAACGTCTCTCCCACACATAAAAAATGCAAAGGCATTGAAGAGGTATTACAATACATTGACTATTGGGAGACACGGCGCTTTGACTTGCCTGCCGAAACGGACGGCATTGTCATTAAGGTAAACAACACTGACCAGCAGCAGGAGCTGGGCTTTACAGCAAAAAGTCCGCGATGGGCCATTGCTTATAAGTATCAGGCCGAAAGTGCACTGACCCAATTAAAAAGTATCACCTTTCAATTGGGCCGTACAGGGGCAGTTACGCCCGTAGCCGAACTCGAACCCGTATTTTTGGCGGGCACAACTGTAAAAAGGGCCTCCCTCCACAATGCCAATGAGATCAAACGCCTGGATCTCCGCCCCGGCGATTATGTATATATTGAAAAAGGAGGCGAGATCATTCCCAAAGTAACCGCTGTAGAATTGAGCAAACGCCCTGCCAACTCCCAACCTTTGGACTATATACGTCAGTGCCCGGAATGTGGCACATTATTAGAACGCAAAGAAAATGAAGTCATACATTATTGCCCGAACAAAAAAGGATGCCCGTCGCAAATTAAAGGACGCATAGCCCACTTTATCCACCGGAAGGCCATGGATATCGACAGCCTGGGGGAACAAACCATTCGGCTGCTTTATGAAAACGGACTACTAAAGGATCCCTCTGATTTATACGCCCTGCGATATGAAGACATCATTCAACTTGAAGGCTTCAAGGACCTCTCCAGTAATAACCTCTTGCAAGGCATTGAAAATTCAAAGTCCAGGCCGTTTAAAAACGTCCTTTTCGCATTAGGTATTCGGTATGTTGGACAGACAGTAGCCGAAAAATTAACAGCCCACTTTCAGTCGGTAGATTCATTGGCCGCAGCTACTTTTGACGAATTGATTGCCGTACCTGAAATTGGAGAACGCATAGCGCAAAGTATCAAAGATTACTTCACAGACCCTGAAAACGAAAGAGAAATAGATAAATTAAGGGAATTTGGCTTATGCTTTGTGGAAGATCAAAAAAAATTAACCGGCGGCAATGATACACTAAAAGGAAAAACTTTCGTAATTTCGGGCGTTTTTAATAATTATAGCCGGGATGAGCTAAAAGAAGTAATCAAGCAATATGGGGGCAAAGTGGTATCTTCCATCTCATCAAGGCTTGACTACCTCATCGCCGGAGATAAAATGGGCCCGGCAAAAAAAGAAAAAGCAATATCCCTGGAAGTTGAAATCATTACAGAAGATGAATTTGACAACCTTTTAAAATAATAACAGGTGTTGTCCAAAACAATTATACAGTACAAAACGAAGTCGCTAACCAAAAGGAATTCCCCGATACGGAGGTTCATCCCTTACGCAAAAGCAGAAAGGATAGGTGTCGTGTTTTGTATTGAAGGTCTGGATAAGCACCAGACTATTAAGGAATTTATACGCCAGTTGGAGATGGATGGGAAATCTGTAAAATCATTGGGATATTTACCAAAAGGTGCAGAAAACCATGAATTCCGTTTCGATTTTTTCACAGAAAAAGATGTGAATGCCATTGGCCAGGTCACCAAAGAGACGATAACGGAATTTATCAACATCCCTTTTGATTACCTTTACTGTATTGACTCCACGCCTAATATATACATAAACTATATACTAGCCAGAAGCAAGGCAAAATGCCGAATAGGGCTACATGATGGCGAAAACCACCCCTATTTTGAACTGATGATAAAAGCGGGCAGGACACCATTAAAAATCCTGCTGGATGAAATGTTACGATATTCAAAAAACCTGAATGAATGAAGATTGATATTGGTGGCACGGGAGTAGCACTCGTTACTCCTATGTGTGAAAATGGAAGTATAGACTATAAAGGCCTTCTCCGCTTACTACAGCATACGGGAGGGCATGTGGATTATTGGGTGGTTATGGGTACCACTGGCGAGTCTGTCACCTTATCGCAAAAAGAAAAATGGGACGTGTTGAGTTTTGTAAAAGACAATAACCCGGATAATATCCCCGTTATTTATGGAATAGGAGGAAATAACACCCAAAAACTCGAAGAAGAAATTGCTCATACAGATCTTTCAGGTGTAAGTGCAGTCCTTTCTGTTAGTCCTTATTACAACAGGCCATCACAAGCTGGGCTGATTAGTCATTACACCAAATTAGCTGATATTTCCCCTTTACCTTTGATCCTGTATAACGTCCCCGGAAGAACAGGCGTTAACATAACGGCAGATACCACCCTGCACCTGGCCCAACATGTTAATATATTAGGAACGAAAGAAGCTTCCGGCAACCTGGAACAAGCCATGAAAATCATCGCTGACAAACCGGAAGATTTTCAGGTTATATCAGGTGATGACCTCCTCACTTTACCCCTCATCTCCCTTGGGGCAACAGGGGTAATATCCGTACTGGCCAATGCCTATCCCCAACTATTCAGTGAACTGGTAACTGCGGGAAGAACAGGTGACCTGGGGCTTGCCCAAAAGCAGGTTTATAAGTTTTTAAAACTTAATCCATTGATGTACCTGGAAAGCAATCCGGTAGGCGTAAAACAGGTTTTACATGAATTGGGTATTTGCGGCAATCATGTTCGCTTACCGCTTGTGCCTGCGTCAGAAGCTTTGGCTGATGAAATAAAGAAAAGCATGCCTGCATAATCATCGGAATGGAAGAATCAACCCGACCTTAAAAAGCTACATGAATTTTCTTTGTGCCTCCATTTTTGCTTCATCCCATTCCTGTGGCGTTATAGTCACATCGGAAGCAAATTTTTCAATAAGCCACTCCACCATGCCTTCCTTATACCCGAAGGTCCTGACAATATCATGACAAAATTCAATTTCATTGTCATCAACCACACCATCAGCATAAACCATCAGCATGATATCATACAACTGGTTCATGCGGTTATTATGATTTTCCGGCACTGTAATCACATGTGTCTCTTCCGATTTCAGTAAACTTTCAATCTGACGATCCTTCAGCCCATACTTATGCCCGGCCTTATAAATCAACTGCTCTTCCAACTCATGAATTTCACCGTCAGCCTTTGCCAGGGCGATCAGGTTCTTTAAGTGGTTCTTCTTAAATTTTAAATACTGGTGTTCAAAAAAACCGATCATGGTTATCTCTTTTTTATAAAGATAAAACTTTAATTTTAATCAATCCATTCTGCTATAAAAATATTGGTATCCCGGGTTCCCTTATTATTTCGGTTACTTGAGAAAACCAATTTTTTTCCATCTCTTGAAAACATAGGGAATGAGTCAAAAACCGGATCATAGGTCAGTTGGCGAAGTCCGGTTCCATCAACTTGAATACTAAACAAATTAAACTGAAAACCCCTGGCCCCATGATGATTGGAGGAAAAAACAATCTGCTTACCATTTGGATGAAAATATGGAGCCCAGTTCGCTTTCCCAAGATTGGTCACCTGCTTAACATCCGTACCATCCACGTTGCAAACGTATATTTCCATCTGTGTAGGAGCCACCAGTCCATCTGCCAATAATGTTTTATACTCCTGTTGGTCAGCATCGGTAAGAGGCCGTGAAGCACGAAAAACCAGTTTATTGCCGTCAGGTGAAAAGAAAGCCCCTCCATCATAACCCAGACCCGTAGTCACTTGTTTTTTGTCACTGCCATCGATATTCATCGTCCACAACTCCAGATCGCCGCTGCGCGTGGAAGTGAAAACAATTTTATCTCCATGGGGCGATAATGTAGGCTCAGCATCATATCCCGGAGAATTGGTAAGCTGTTTGAGAATATTACCTTTGAGATCAGCTACAAAAATATCGTATGTATCATAAATGGGCCATAGGTACTTTCCCCCATGACGATCGGGCTCCACAGGGCAGGCCTCTCCCCCCTGATGAGTAGATGCATATAATATGGTACTATCCCCCGGCATAAAAAAAGCGCAAGTAGTCCTTCCCTGACCCGTACTGATCATCACAGGCTTTTCTTTACCCGCTCCGGCTTTGGCTTCCATGAAAAATATTTGATCACATTCCAGCCCCCATTGCTTGTAATTAGATTGAAAAACAAGATGCCTGTCGTCGAAACTCCAGTATGCTTCTGCATTATCCCCACCATATGTTAATTGAGTGACATTTCGAAGATGTGTCTCCTGATCATAATGCAGTGTATCAACAGGAGTTACGTCCGTTTTAATTGTTTCCTTCTCCTGGCTATGCTTTTCGTTACCGGTTTTACAAGAAACCAGACATACCATCATTACCAGCGAAAGACCGATGAATAAGCTTTTGTACATTTTATTTATCGTTTATCAAGTCAGAAAAAAAAGTTTCATATTTTTGAATAGTATTTTCCATAGTAAACTCTTCAAAAGCAGTTTTCAATCCATTTTCCACCAACCTGTTTCTCAACTCCTTGTCGTTAATAATTTGTGTTATGTTATTTGCCAAACGATCGATATCCCCGTCTGCAAACAACAAGCCATTTTCACCATGACGTACAACATCCTTTATACCTCCAAAGTCAGTAGCTATTACGGGACATTCCATCGCCATGGCCTCCAGAAGCACCAGGCCAAAACCATCAGAAACGGAGGCCAGTATGTTTAAATCGAAGAGGCGGTAATAACTCAACACCTCTTCCTTTCCAACTGTACCTGCAAAACTGATCTGATTTTTCATACCATCAGTATCAAGGTCTTCCGCTTTAATTCCGGCAAAAACCACTTTGATGGCCGGGTTATCGATTTTCTTTACTGCTTCCAGTATTTGGCGGTGTTGTTTTAGTCTGGCCACTGAACCGATTACGATATCTCCCGGTTTGATCTTGTATTTTTTTCTAAGATCACCCACCTTACTCATGCTCCATTCATCATACCGACCCTGTGGAATGCCATTGTGAATAACGTGGAGGTGCTTTGATTTAAATCCTTTTTCAATAAAAATTTTTTTTAATTCATTGCTGATCACCACAAAACGATCTGTCCCCAGGGTATAAAAAAGGTTTTGCAGCCCACCAATACTTTTTGGAGGTTGCCTGCGCGTATGCACCAGCCTGACAGGCAGGTTGTACAGCCACCTTGCAAAAATAGTCGTATAACGATCCAGGCTCGATTGGGCATTGATCAACTGGATATCGTATTTTCTGACCACATCCCTGATCTGTCGAATATTCTTCATATCCAACCTCGACCTAAATTGCATAGGCACCCGAATCACGTTACTACCTTCCAGCATACTGAATAATAGTGATTGCTGCCTGAGTCCCACCACAACCGTATGTCCTTTTTTAGCCAGCCCTTCTGCCAGGTAAGCGATAGAGTTTGTAGAACCCGCCACATCTCCCTGATAGGTAATTAACAATATATTCACCCTTCTATTTCCCTTTTATAACAATCACTTCTTCCCTTTTATAACAGTCACTTCGCCTCCTCTTCTTCCTTGAGCACCCTTCGCAAGATTTTCCCTACATTAGACTTGGGCAATTCTTTTCTAAACTCAATATGTTTTGGCACTTTATAACCCGTGAGGTTTTCTTCACAAAACCTCAACAGTTCTTCTTCAGTCAGGCTTTCATCACTTTTCACGACAAATACCTTTACACACTCATTTGATTTGGGGTGAGGCACTCCAATAGCCGCCACTTCCAGCACTTTGGGGTGGTCGACCACCACGTTTTCAACCTCATTCGGAAACACATTGAATCCGGACACATTAATCATGTCTTTTTTGCGATCAACGATCCGGAAAAAACCATCCGGTTCCATTATTCCCATATCACCAGTCCTGAACCAATCTTTATGAAAAAAGACACCCTCTTTATCTCTGTTCCAATACCCGGCCATCACTTGAGGTCCACGAGCACAAATTTCCCCAACTTCCCCCTGCGGCAGGAAGTTGCCTTCCTCATCAAGTATAGCCATTTCTGTACCTGGTGTAGGCACTCCTATGGTACCCATTCGATGCGTACCATTCAGTGGATTGCAACTCAACACAGGCGATGTTTCACTAAGCCCATACCCTTCTACCAAAGGTGTATTGGTAGTCTCTGTCCATTTTCTCGCCACAAAATCCTGAAGGGCCATTCCTCCGGCAAGGGATACTTTCAGGCTCGAAAAATCCAGGTCCTTAAAGCCCGGGTTGTTCATCATCCCATTAAACAATGTATTTACACCTGTAATGATGGAACATTTTTGCTTGGAGAGTTCTTTGATAAAACCATTCATGTCCCGCGGATTTGTAATCAGTACATTCTTCATACCCTCAAAAAATCCAAATACACCATTCACAGCCAATGCAAATATGTGGTACATCGGTATTGCCGTGACGATGGTCTCCTGTTTTTCCGTTTCCAGTAAAGGTTTAAACCAATGATTTATTTGAATTGTATGAGCCACGATATTCCGATGGCTTAGCTGTGCACCTTTTGAAACACCCGTTGTGCCTCCGGTATACTGAAGAAACACGTTATCATCAGGCCCAATAGCAGGCCGCGTATAAATTTCCTTACTCCCTTTAGACAATATCCTTTTAAATGACACGGCAGAAGGTATACTATATGCAGGCACCATCTTTTTCACCCGTTTGACCACAAAGTTCATAACTGGGCCCTTCAATCCACCCACCAGATCACCAATCTCGGTGACAATCACATGTTTGATACTGGTACTGGGAAGTACTTCCTGTAAATTTTTTGCAAAATTAGCCAGCACAACCACTGTAGTGACTCCCGAATCTTTAAATTGATGGGCCATTTCCCGCGGGGTATACAATGGATTAGTATTCACTACAATTAAGCCTGCTTTAATCGCTCCAAACAAAGCGATTGGGTATTGTAGTAAGTTGGGCATTTGAATGGCTATCCTGTCGCCCTTTTTCATCCCAACAGATTGCAGATACGCGGCAAAATGAATAGCCTGTTGGTTGACTTCCCGGAAGGTCAAGGTCGTGCCAAAATTTTCAAAGGCCACCTTATCTGCATGATTATTGACTGTATAATCAAGCATGTCAATAATATTGTCGAACCTGATATCACCCAGTTCTTCCGGTATGCCGTCAGGGTAATTCTTAAACCATGGAAATTTACTCATAGAATTAAATGCTTTAATAACAACGCATATTACGAAATAGCCTTTATAAAAAAAAGCATCTTTAAAACACCGATATGTATAGACCAAAGAAAAAGTGATAAAAGAACGAGTTGTTCCAAAAGAAAAAGGCCCGGGGAACCAATACCGGACCTTTTAGGAGTTAGCCAAAGAAAAGTCTTAAATTTGCTGTAGAGGGAGGTTTCGAACCTCCACGAAGTAGTTAGCCCCGGAATTCACCGGAATTTTTCCCTGATTCTTCACCCCCGAGACCGGAGGGCTTGTCTGCCTATTCCAACACCCTACAAAATTTTGTTTGCCAATGCTTTATTGACAACACAAATGTAAAACATTAACATAATGATTGAAAATATATCAACCAAATAAGCATAACATTTTGATTTAATTTAATATACATCAATTTCATTGAATTTATTTTAATAAAGCTCGATGAAAAATTAAATTATTAGCAACTTAATATATTCATTTTCGGGCATGGAAAAAATGATGTCCAAACATATAAATCCTGAAGCTAAACCACATATCGAACGTTAAACTCAGCAGTATTTGACATTTTTTTATCACAATGACTATTTTTTTAAAAAAACTTTAATATTATTGCGAGTCTCTGAATAAAACGTCATTAAAATGAAGGAATACCAAATAGATTCTGTGGATGAAAAAATCCTGGAAACGCTGATGAAGGATGCGAAGAAACCTTACACAGAAGTCGCGAAAAAAGCATTTGTTTCGGGCGGAACTGTCCATGTAAGGATGCGTAAACTGGAAGATGCCGGTATTGTGGAAGGTACAACCTTAAAAGTAAACTATTCAAAACTGGGCTTCGACATTACTGCATTTATCGGCATATATCTGGAGAAAAGTGTCCTGTACGATGAGGTGATTGAAGAACTGAAAAATATTTCAGAAATAACATCTATACATTATACTACGGGTAATTATAGTATGTTTTGTCGTCTGCACTGTCGTGACACCAACCACCTCAAAGATGTCCTCCATGACAAAATTCAACGTATTGATGGGATCGAACGAACTGATACCATGATTTCCCTGGAAGAAAGCCTGGCCAGAAATATAAAGCTTACGTAAGACCTCCTTCAATTTTGAGAAATTAAACCCACTTAAACCGTATTTTTAATTTTTGCATTACATGAAACTTTAAGTTTCAAATTTTGTTGTACCTTTGACCTAATTTGAAATTAGTCTAAATAACAATTGATGAGCAGCGACAATCAAATTCTCGAGGAATTCACCTCAAAAGAATATGAACACGGGTGGACCGTTGACCTGGAAAGCGACCAGGCTCCAAAAGGCCTGAATGAAGATACCGTACGGTTTATCAGTCATAAAAAAAACGAGCCGGACTGGTTGCTTCAATGGAGGCTTAAGGCTTTCAGGCATTGGCAAAAAATGGAAGAACCCAACTGGGCAAACGTCAATTATCCGGCAATTGACTATCAGGACATCATCTATTACAGTGCCCCGAAACCTAAAAAGGAATTGAGTAGCCTGGATGAAGTAGATCCTGAACTATTGGCCACTTTCGAAAAACTGGGCATCTCTTTGGATGAGCAAAAGCGGCTTTCCGGTGTAGCAGTAGATGCTGTTATTGATAGTGTGTCTGTAGCTACTACTTTTAAAGACACCCTGGGTAAACTAGGCGTTATCTTTTGTTCTTTCAGTGAAGCTGTAAAAGAACACCCCGAATTGATCAGGGAATATTTGGGTTCGGTGGTTCCGATGACCGATAACTATTTTGCAGCATTAAACTCTGCCGTATTCAGCGATGGTTCTTTCTGCTATATCCCCAAAGGGGTAAGGTGCCCCATGGAACTCTCAACTTACTTTAGGATTAATGCCGCGAATACCGGGCAGTTTGAACGCACCCTGATTATTGCCGAGGAAGGGAGCTACGTGAGTTATCTTGAAGGTTGTACGGCTCCAATGCGCGATGAAAACCAACTGCACGCCGCAGTAGTGGAAATTTATGTTAAAGGTAGTGCGGAAGTAAAATACTCTACTGTGCAGAACTGGTACCCTGGAAACAAAGAAGGGGTTGGCGGCATTTATAATTTTGTAACTAAAAGGGCCATTTGTGCGGGCGATCATGCGAAAATCAGTTGGACCCAGGTGGAAACCGGCTCATCGATCACCTGGAAGTATCCCTCGTGTATATTAAAAGGCGACTATTCTATTGGTGAATTTTATTCTGTGGCTGTTACCAACAATATGCAGCAGGCAGATACAGGAACTAAAATGATACATATTGGAAAGCATACCCGATCCAGGATTGTGTCCAAAGGAGTATCTGTTGGTCGTAGCCAGAACAGTTACCGCGGTCAGGTAAAAATCACGAAAAAGGCCGATGGCGCAAGGAATTTCTCACAGTGTGACTCACTGCTCATGGGCTCTCAATGTGGTGCCCATACCTTTCCGTATATAGATGTGGAAAACAAAAGTGCCCAGGTAGAACACGAAGCCACCACTTCAAAAATTGGTGAAGATCAGATATTTTATTGCACCCAGCGCGGCATTGACGAAGAAAGTGCAGTGGCCCTGATTGTGAATGGATATTGCAAGGAAGTATTAAACCAACTTCCCATGGAATTTGCAGTTGAAGCCCAGAAACTTCTGGCGCTAACCCTTGAAGGAAGTGTTGGATAATTAATAAAGGAATAAAAAGAAATTTGAAATGTTAAAAATAACAAATCTGCACGCAAGCGTAGAAGGCAAGGAAATATTAAAAGGCATAAACCTGGAGATTAAAGCCGGGGAAGTGCATGCCATCATGGGCCCAAATGGTTCAGGCAAAAGCACATTAGCCAGCGTACTGGCCGGAAGAGAAGAATATGAAACCACGAAAGGTGAGGTAAACTACATGGGTAAAGACCTACTCGAACTTGCCGCAGAAGACCGGGCCCGCGAAGGTGTCTTTCTCGCCTTCCAATATCCAATAGAGATCCCCGGTGTGAGCACAACAAACTTCCTGAAGACCGCCATTAACCAGATAAGGGAATACCGTGGAGAAGAGCAACTCGATGCCGTCACCTTTCTTTCCAGAATGAAGGAAAAAATGAAGTTGGTAGAAATAGACCAGTCTTTGCTGAGCAGATCATTGAATGAGGGCTTCTCCGGAGGCGAAAAGAAACGCAATGAAATCTTTCAGATGGCTATGCTCGAGCCCAAACTGGCTATTCTGGACGAAACAGACTCCGGCCTGGATATCGACGCCCTTAAAATTGTAGCTAATGGGGTGAATAAACTCAAAACGAAAGATAATGCCACCATTGTCGTGACGCATTATCAACGACTACTCGATTATATTGTTCCTGATTTTGTCCATGTATTATACAAGGGCAGAATTGTGAAATCCGGCACCAAGGATCTGGCGTTGGAACTCGAAGCTAAAGGCTATGACTGGATAAAGGAAGAAGTAAAAGAGACCGTTTAAATATGCAGGCCACACTATCACTAAAAGAGAAAATTGAAGAGCTTCGGGAAAAGATTCCGGAAGCGAGAATAAACGCACTGGATGAACTTTTGCACGTAGGTCTGCCTGCACGAAAACACGAAGAGTATAAATACACACCGCTAACGCGTTTTTATGAAGAAATTTCAGGAAAGGCCGGAAAAACGGAAATACGACCTGATCGTTATACCGATCCTGAGTTTATTTTAAAAGCTGATACCCACAAATTGTATATTATAAATGGGATGTTCGATGCAGAAACCGCTGATATTCCTAAAGGAATCACAGTAAAAACAAATGATACTCCCGGTTTAAAAAATCCCAAAGGGCACGATGCTTTTGATTTATTGAATGATGTGCTGTTCACCAGTGGATGTAACATAATGGTTCCTGCAAATTTTACCGTTGAAAAACCATTGGTCATTATCAATGTTATTGACAAAGCGTCATCTGTATCAGAAAGCCATATCAGTAATCGAATTCACATGGGGCAAAATGCAGAACTAACCATCATTGAAGTACAGCATTATATCGGTGAAAATGAAAGTTTTGATTCTTCTGTATCCAATTATCACCTGGAAAAAGACGCCAGACTGAACAGCTATACGGTACAGGTGGATGGCAACAACAACTATCATTATAACAGCCACCATGTTCATCAGGAAAGCGGCAGTGTCTATAACAACTTCACCATGACCCTTTCCGGAAAAATGCTGAGAAATAACCACAATGTAACACTGGATGACAGTCATTGTGAAACAAATCTATTGGGTTTCTATTTCGCTGATGACCAGCAACACATTGACAATCATACTACGGTAGATCACCGAAAGCCTGATTCAAACAGCAACGAACTATACAAAGGTATTCTCAAAGGCACTGGAAAAGGGGTATTCAATGGCAAGATATATGTGAGGCCCCATGCCCAAAACACCCTGGCTTACCAAAGCAACAAAAACATCCTGTTATCTGATGAAGCCACTGTACATACCAAGCCACAACTTGAAATATGGGCAGATGACGTGAAATGTTCACATGGTTGTACTGCTGGTCAGCTGGACAATGAAGCTCTTTTTTACCTTCGCTCCCGCGGATTAAGTGAAGATTATGCAAAAGCATATTTATTAAACGCTTTTGCCTCAGAAATAACCGATGAGATCAAACCTGCATTCCTGAAGGATTATTTATCAGATCTGATCCATCATAAATTATCTTCAAATGACCGCTGAACTTCCCATCCATACTGCCGAAAAACTGACGGGCATTAGAGCCCAGTTCCCGATTTTACATCAGCGTATCAACAATAAGCCACTGGTGTACTTCGATAACGCAGCTACTACGCAAAAGCCACAGCGTGTCATTGATAAAATCGTGCATTATTATTCCACTGACAATGCCAACATACACCGAGGCATTCATACGCTGGCTGAGCGGGCTACGATTGCGTATGAAACAACGCGGTCAACAGTACAGGCATTCATCAATGCGAGCGAAAAAGAAGAAGTGATTTTCACTAAAGGAACCAGTGAAAGTATCAATCTGGTGGCCTTCGCTTTTGGTGAGGTCTTTGTACAGGCAGGTGATGAGATCATTATCTCTACAGTAGAACACCACAGTAACATCGTTCCCTGGCAAATATTATGTGAAAGAAAAGGAGCTACACTGAAGGTTATCCCGGTGGATGATGCAGGTGAGCTCATCATGGATGAATACGACAAGCTACTATCTGCCAAAACAAGGTTTGTAGCTGTAAATCATGCATCCAACTCACTGGGAACCATTAATCCCATTAAGGAAATTATAGAAAAAGCCCATCAATATGGGGCAAAAGTACTTATCGATGGCGCACAGGCTGCAGCTCACCTCGAAATTGATGTACAAGCCCTTGATGCTGATTTTTACACCCTTAGTGCGCATAAGGTCTATGGGCCAACAGGCGTAGGTATCCTGTATGGTAAAAGGGCACTATTAGAAGCCATGTCTCCATATCAGTCTGGTGGTGAAATGATTAGTGAAGTTACATTTGAAAAAACAACTTATAACGAGATTCCTTATAAATTTGAAGCTGGCACACCCAACATCGCTGGCGTGGTAGCCTTTAACGAGGCCCTTGAATTTGTAACAGAAACAGGCAAAGAACATATTGCACAGCTGGAAAACATGCTACTGAAATATGCTACAGAAACATTAGGGAGAATAAAAGGAATTGTTCCTGTGGGTACGGCCCGCAATAAAGTAAGTGTATATTCTTTTGTTGCGGAAGGTATTCACCACTTCGACATCGGGCAGATGCTGGATGCAAGCGGAGTAGCCGTTCGTACCGGGCACCACTGCACCCAACCGCTGATGAGCAGGTTTAATATTGAAGGAACAGTCAGGGCATCCTTTGCCGTTTATAATACCCGCGAAGAAATTGATATAATGGCCGAAAGCCTTGAACGGATTATCCGATTTTTAAAATAAAATGGAAAATATAATAAACCAGCGTCAGGAAAAAATTATCGAGGAATTTTCAGTACTTGATGGCGATCAGGAAATGACCATCTTCTACATCATGGAACTGGGGCAGAAATTACCTGACATGGATGAAGAAGAAAAAACAGAACAAAACCTGGTAAAGGGATGTCAATCGAAAGTGTGGCTTATGGCTCACCTTACAGACGGTAAAGTGACCTTTAACACCGACAGCAACACAGCCATTACAAAAGGTTTAGCCAGCCTGTTGGTGCGCGTGTTCAACAACTGCACACCGGATGAAATTCTGCAGGCTGAAATCTATTTCCCTGAGCGCATTGGGATGAACAGGTACATAGGAACACAGCGTTCCAATGGATTTGGTGCAATGATAAAGCAATTTAAATTATTTGCCATAGCGCTCAAAACGAAACTCAACGTATAAGGACTATGCAACAGGAGGAACAAAAAATAAATCACGCAATTACAGAAGAAGACCTGAAGGAAAAGGTAATTCAGGCTATCAAAACCGTATTTGACCCGGAAATACCCGTTGATGTGTATGAGCTGGGACTGATATACGAAATAAGCATTTTCCCTGTGAATAATGTGTATGTCCTTATGACCCTGACATCACCATCCTGCCCCTCTGCAGAAGAGATTCCGGGTGAAGTAGAATTAAAAATAAAAGGCCTGAAAGAGGTCAATGATGTGGAAGTGGAACTTACTTTTGATCCGCCTTATACGATGGAAATGATGTCGGAGGAAGCGCGGTTTGAATTGGGTTTTATGTAAACTGATAAATGAAAATTATTGAATTTAAACATTAAACTATAATACTATGTATCCTGAAGAAATTGTAGCCCCGATGCGGGAAGACCTCACTTCAGTAGGTTTTGCAGAATTTAGATCAGCTGATGAGGTGGACAACCACCTGACCGATCATAAAGGCACATCGTTGGTCGTTATTAATTCCGTATGCGGCTGTGCAGCCGGATCTGCCAGACCTGGTGTGAAGTGGGCAGTTACGAATAGTGAGAAAAAACCTGATCATCTGACTACGGTATTTGCCGGTGTAGACGGTGAGGCCACAGCACGCACAAGAGATTACACAGCCCCTTTCCCCCCATCATCACCATCTATCGCACTATTTAAAGACGGTGAACTGGTTCATTTCATTGAACGCCACCACATTGAAGGCCGTTCTGCCCAGATGATTGGTCAGCACTTACTGGAGGTTTTTAAAGAGTTTTGCTAAGATATAAGAACCTACCACCGCAACCCTTGAAGGATTACAAACCCTTCAAGGGTTGTGGTATAATCAAGGTGCTGCCACCTGCATAAGTAACCCGCATAGCCAGGCGCCATAAGTACCCAGGGCATATCCCAACACTGCCAACAGCACACCTACCGGTGCCAGCGAAGGATGAAATGCAGCAGCTACTACAGGAGCAGATGCCGCTCCTCCGATATTGGCCTTACTCCCCACAGCCAGAAAAAAATATGGCGCCCGTATGATTCGGGCAACGATGAGTAACAAACCTACGTGGATAGCCATCCATATCAATCCCACCATAAATAGTCCCGGGTGATCAGCTACGGCCGTAATGTCCATTTTCATACCAATGGTGGCCACAAGAATAAAAATAAATACGCTTCCAACCTTTGATGCTCCCGCACCCTCCAAATTTCTGGCCTTTGTAAAAGACAGGAACAAACCTACTGTCGTGGCAATAACGACCAGCCAGAAAAACTTACTTGTGAGGCTGTACTTATCCAATCCAGGCGCAACACTCTCTATCCATGGAGCAATGGTATCTGCACTTAAATGAGCCAATGCAGTAGCCCCAAAGGCAATGCCCAGTATAATCATAAAGTCTGCCAGGCTCGATACCCTGGTGACACTCAGACTAAAATCTTCCATCTTTTGTTTCAACGATTCAATGGCCCGGGCATCTGCTTTAAAAAACCGATCGATCTGTTTTGTCTTCCCGATGCCAATGAGCAGTGCGGCCATCCAAATTTCTGCGATAATTACATCAACAGTTATCATCACCGAATAAAGCGGATCTGATGGATTAAACACCTCATACATGGCTGCCTGGTTGGCCCCTCCCCCTATCCAGGAACCTGCAATTGTGGTCATGCCCCGCCAAACGGCCTCCGGGCCTACTCCACCTATTGTTTCCGGGGAAAAAACAGAAGTGATAAGTATAGCCAGTGGCCCCCCGATGATCACTCCAACTGTAGCCGTGAAAAACATGATTAATGCCTTTGGCCCCAAACGCAATACCTCTTTCAAATCCACCGAGAGGGTGAGTAACACCAGACAGGCAGGTAGCAAATACCGTGAAGCGATATAATAGAGCTGTGAATGCTCCCCGTCGACAATATTAAAAGTATTGAGCAGTGAAGGTAAAAAATAGCACACCAACAGCATGGGGAAAACAGTATAAAACTTCTTCCATAGCGGATTTTTTCCTGACGAAGTTTTAAACACAAAGGCTAGAATTAAAAGTAAAATACCCAGTGTGATAGCATCATTGGTAATTAGCGGTTCCTCCATCATTAATTTATTATTAAGCGCTATTTTTCATTTAATATTTCAAGAAATTCACTCAACATCATGGCTGTAGCCCCCCATACCATTTGATCATCAACTTCAAAATATGGGGCATCGATCAAAAATCCACTCACATTTATTTTGCGTTTTTTTCTACAATCCGGATTGTTAAGCCTGGAAAGCGGCACTTCTATCACCCCGGCAACTTCCCGTTCATCAGGCTTAAAAAAAGGACGGGTATGCGTATATCCCAACACAGGGCTTACTATATAATTACTTACGGGAATGTACAGGTTCGTTAGACGCCCCAGGGGAATTATCTCCTCTTTTGCCACACCGATCTCTTCCCATGTTTCCCGAACGGCCGTATCAATGATCCCCACATCTTCTTTTTCCATTCTGCCGCCCGGAAAGGCCACCTGCCCACTATGGGGCCCGCAATCTTCGGGGCGTATGATCAACGGTAAATAGATCTCCCCTTCATGGGGATACAGTAGAACCAACACTCCACTCTTTTGTGCCCCGGGCCTTTCTTCCTGACTAAAGCGCGTGTTATCTCCAGGTTGCGCCATCATCTTCATTTGTGCTTTTTTTCCCGGAAGCGGTAAAGCAAGCCGATGCCTGATATCTTCTGCTAATATGTGTATGTCTGCATTATTCATCACAATGAAGGGCCATCAGATCACGGGCTTCTTTATCCCCCTGACTGATTGATTTCTCCCATGCTGTACAGGCATCTTTTGTCCTGTCCATTTTATAATATGTATTTCCAAGAAAAAGAAATACCTTTTCGGTGAAGGGATCCATTTGTGCCGACTGTTCTAGCAATCTTGCCGCATCATTGTATTCCCCCGTTAAATAATAATAGTAACCTTTATTCC
>JAOUKJ010000341.1 GCA_029882675.1 Cyclobacteriaceae bacterium | reverse complement strand
AATATAAAGCGGCTATTGACAGCCCCGGAATTCAAGCACTGGCCCATCGTTTCGTTGTGCTATTATGCCATTCGGAAAGGTCTGCTTTCTGCATCGCCTGCTACCTGGTACAAGTACAACAAGCTACTGGGTATTCGAAAACATGCCTTCAAACGAAGAAACCCTTACAGAAAAGGATTGAAAGCTACCTATCCTAACCAGTACTGGCACGCCGACATTACCATATTCAAAACCCTGGACAATGTGAAACACTACATTTACCTGGTGGTGGACAACTTTTCCCGAAAAATTCTGAGCTGGGAAATGGCCGGCCGGGTATGTGGAGAAACCAGAATGCAAACACTTAAAGAGGCTTGGATAATGACTAAACCGGAAAAGCAAGTGGAATTGATAGTTGACGGTGGGCCGGAAAATAATAACCATACCATAGATCGCTTTATCAGCTCCACCGAAGTGGACATGAAGAAAAGTGTGGCCCTCAAAGATATAGTTTTTTCAAATAGCATGGTGGAGGCCGCAAATAAACTGTTGAAGTACCGGTACCTTTTTTCTGGAAACATTGAGGACGGCGACCAACTCAAAACCGTCCTTGAAAAGTCTATCTATGACTTCAATGAGGTAAGGCCCCATGGAAAACTTGGAGGACTGACCCCCAGTGAAGCTTACCAGGGTCAAAATGTGCCTATTTCCTTCGATCCTGAGGCTCTGAGAACCAGAATCAAGGAAAACAGAGGCAATACAGGGTGTACCAAATGTGAAATCTAACAATAACCACAGACCAGATGTAAATGATCTGAAAATATCACAGACAAAAAAACTGTTTTTAATAACAGCTTTATAAAAAATGGCCTATACAGAGTGTATGGGCCGTTTGTCCCTAATAAGGGACTGTTTTTTATAGAATTATCGTGAAATTAGCAGCGTGGAATTAGCACTGCTGCTTACTGCAAGTAAAAAAATCCCCTCCCGAAATATTGCCTGAAGGGGACTGTGTAAATGCGGTTTACTTTATTCTATGAACGATCAATTTGCTTTTACGAATCGCTCTTCTGCAGTCACTCCTGCATCCTGATAGGTGTACCATAGATTTGTAGCATCAAGTTTTGTGATATCACCTACTATGGTAGTTTCCTGTGAAGTAACACCTCCTCCAAAATCAGTAAACGCCATATTAATAGTTAGTTTTTCCGTTGTGGCATCATAACTCCAGGTAAATTGTTGTTCACCTAAACCTGTAATAGTACTCACGCCTGTACCATCTTCTTTATACTCATTGACGGTAGGAAAGATATCATAATATTCCCAAAACTCACCATCGTAATAGTATGAATCAGCTGTCCAGCTTCCTATCAGTTGGGATTCAACGGTTGGCTCGGCATCTTCTTTATTACAGGCAGTTGTAAAGACTAATACAATACTAACCGCCAATAAACCAAAAACTCTCATTAAATGTAATTTTATCATAATATCATAGTTAATGCATTACTTTGTCAAATTAGGAAATTTAAAGTTCCTGTTTTTTTGTGTCGCCGTAATTTGACAATGTAGGGCTTATTAATGAGTGAGTATTATTTCCGGTAACGTTCTTCGATATCCATTTGTCCGTCATTGTATTTAAACCACAGGCTTACATCATCCAGCTGTACGATATCGGCCACTATAGTATCTCCCAAAATAACCAAACCATCGCCAGTGTCAAGATCTGCAGTAATGATGGTTAGTTTTTCGGTAGTAGCTTCGTAGCTCCATGTAAGTGATTGTGTACCAAATACCGATAGCTCTTCACCTGTACCATCTTCCAGAAAATCAATGGTATAGGCTTTAAATATTGCATTCCAATCGGAAAGTTCACCATCCTCATAATACTCATCACCCATCCACGTGCCTATAAGCTGCGACTCAACGGATGCCGGTGCAACTTCGTCATCCTTACAGGAAGATAAAAAAACCACTACTAAAGCCAGGGTAAAAACCTTGATTAAATTAAATTTGTTCATCATCATTAAAATTTATAAATAAAATAAAGCACAAAACTAATTTTCATTCATAAACCAAAAAAATAAACAGGGGTGTAAAAAAGGGTACCAATATTAAAACAGGGGTGTAAAAGGGGTGTAAAATGAATTATGGATTATGGATTGGTTTTATTAAAGGTGCTATTGCTGCTGGTGTGATTCATGTTATTTTTGGCCTTTAGTAAAAAATATACTGTCTATGATTTCCATTAAAGATTTATCACTGAAGCTGTCTCCGGTTTCGGCTTTCCGGAATTTCAACTGGGAGGTAAGGGATGGCCAAAACTGGCTGATTACCGGCCCTTCGGGGTCGGGAAAATCAGCACTACTCAAAATCCTGGATGGTACGCTTTACGGTTTTAGCGGAGGCATCACCCATCATTTCGGAAACCATGCGTCACATAGCGCTTTTGAACTTAAAAAGTACGCAGCCTTCGCCTTTTTCAAAGACAAGCAAATCACCTATAAGGATTTCTATTACCAGCAGCGGTACAACAGCAGTGATGTAGAAGGCACATTCACCGTAAGGGATTTTATTTTTAAAGGGCAAAAGCCTCATCATCAGGATTTTTTAAAAGAGCTGACAGACAAACTAAAAGTAGGCAACCTCCTGAACCGGGAATTTATCAAGCTTTCCAACGGGGAAACCCGGAAAGCCTTCATCATAAAGGCACTCCTGAAAAATCCACGGATTCTTTTTCTGGACAACCCCTACCGGGGCATAGACGTGCCGGGCCGTCAGGTGGTCAATGAGCTCATCAACCGGATTGCCTCAGAAGGCATTCAGGTGATCATGACCGGATCCACGCTGGAATACCCATCCAGCATGACCCACATCCTTGATCTGGGTCAGGGGCAGGAAGGCTACGCTGGTAAATTGACAGATTATACTTGCCCGCCGCCGGGCGAAATACCCTCACCTCCTGACTTCCCCTTTGGGGAAAACCCTGCTCCGGATTCAGAAATTGCTTTCCGCTTTACCCACCTGACCGTACGGTATGGACAAACTACCATTATTGACCAACTCAACTGGACAGTAAAAGAAGGAGAGAAATGGGTATTGTCGGGCACCAATGGAAGCGGGAAGTCCATGCTACTCAGCCTCGTATTTGCCGACCATCCGCAGGCATATGCCAACGAAATCATCATTTTCGGAAAAAAAAGAGGAAAAGGAAGCAGTATTTGGGAAATCAAGGAAAAAATGGCCTATGTATCGCCCGAGATGCAGTGCTATTTTGATGCAAATAAAACCATTGAAGCGGTTTTCGCCAGTGTGCTCAATGAAAACCCCTATAACAAAAAACCCTTTACAGGCCAGCATAAAAGATTCTCGATGGCATTGCTTGACTATTTCGGGAAAGAGCACCTGATCAGGGAAAATTTCGGGACCATAAGCACAGGTGAGCAAAACCTGGTTCTTTTCTTGCGGGCTTTGATGAAAAATACGCCCCTGTTGTTGCTGGATGAGCCTTTCCAGGATTTTGACCGGGAAATGGTTGAAAAAGCAAAGCGTATTTTGGGTGAATATATTAAAAACAGGACACTGGTCATGATTACCCATAAAAAGGAGGAGATTCCTGATATGACAACACGTTTTGCCGAATTAAAGGACGGAAAACTTTTACACCAACTTACCTGAGAATTGGTGTTGAATAATGCGGGTTAAACCCGTCAGTGTCTGATTATAAATAAAAGCACTAACTTAGTTCCCAATGTCTTTTAGCCACCTTTACGCTGGTAAAGGTGGCTAAACGATATTGAATTAGTTACGCTGTATCTCTTCCAAAGGGGTTTTATCAATTTTATTGAGGTATGCCGCTAATAACATGGTCGTTTCGCATTTTAACAGGATCCGTAGCTTCTGTCTGGCTTTCTTGACCGCGTTGGCTGTCACACCCAGTGTTGCCGAAGTTTCATATACTGTTTGGTTTGCAAGAACCCCTTCACAATATTTCAAATTAGATGCACTCAGTTCGGGATGTGCTTTAAGCATTTTTTCCCTGAAAAACGGATGCTCAATGTTGAAAAATATATAAAATGTTTGTTCCTGAAACCCGGCACTATTTTGCGCTGTGTCCTGGGATTTCTTTTCACTATTTATAGCCGGTTGCTGTGCCACAACAGAAAGCTTTTGCTCAACCTGTTCATTCAATCGCTGGTTTGCCAGTTTATATTTGTCATTAAGTTCACGTTTATAATTTGCCCATCGCTTTTTATGGTAAAAAAAAGCAACCCAGGCCAGCATCCCCATCAATAGAAAAAAGAATGAAGCCACCAGCCAGAACGTCTTCACTTCATTCATTTCCCCCTCCAGTCTTGCCCTTGCTGTCTGGTTTCTCAATTGGCCACTCCGATATTTTTGGTGCTCCCCATCCGCTTTTTTCAGGTAGGCTATATGTTTATTGAGGTCGTTATTCGCAGCCACATAATCCCCCATCTCATGATAAATACCTGCCCTTTGTCGATATGCTTTGCTCAGCATTGCAGGTACCTCAGGGCCATGTCGCAGCACAAAATCAATGGAGGCCAGGGCACCCTTATGGTTTTTACATCCCATTTCAATTTCCGCTTTTATCAAATAATAACCCAGTATGTGCTTTTCGTCAGGCTTGCTTTCCTTGATCAAATTTTTCGTTTTAGCAAGATAATGGAATGCCGAATCCAATACACCAAGTGCTTTATAATCCGCAGCAATGTTTGTCAATAGTTCTATGTGCTCTTTCCCGGAAAAACGATCATCAATATATTGATAGGCCGACAACTGAAAGGCAAGTTTTTCTTTGGGGGCCTTGGCTGTTTTTGCCCGGGCAGTCAATAAACCGACCTGTTTTCTGCTTTCCCAATTCCTGTCAAGATAGGCTTTCGACTCCTGAAGAAATTTGTCGCCATCATAATCGGTTCGCAACACCCCGAGCAAGGCGTAATAATACAGATCG
>JAOUKJ010000340.1 GCA_029882675.1 Cyclobacteriaceae bacterium | reverse complement strand
TTATAAACTGAACTGCTTAGCTTTGTAATTGTTATGTAATAAAACTAAAATACTTAAGATTATGAAAAGCCTTATCCTCTTTATTGCTGTACTTCTTATAGCAGGTTCTGCTTGTTCCAGTTACACTTGTCCTACATACGCAAAAGCAGACCATCAAAAAATACAGAAACCTGCAAGTCAGGATCAGGAAGCCAGGTTTTAAAAAATATATTATAAAAAGGCATTCAGTCTCCTTCAAAGATATTGGTGTGTTATTGTGTTGGCTTTATCTACCTACTAATAACCACGCCCTTTAGTCAACTCACTTTAGTTTAGTTGAAAAAAAACCGTCAGCATTTAGCCATGCTTTCGGTTTTTTTATACCTTTCCTGTTTTCCTCGCTGGGACACCCAAACATTATAATAGTTTAAAAATGTCGACTAAATAGCGTTGTTCATCATTAGTGATGATGATTTTTTCCATGGATTGATTGGAGTTTAAAACATTGACCTTGATTTTAAATATTGTTTTAGCGATATCAATAGCTTTTTCAGCACTTATGTTTGCCTGTTTATCATAAAGTTGCCTTTCCAGCTCTTTATAAACCTTATATGCAGTAAATGAAATACAAATATGTGCTTCAATCCGGCGTTGAATCCTGTGGAATATAGGTCTGACCTTCAAATCATTTTTTGATATCCTAAAGGCTTTTTCAATTTTCCATAGCTGTTGATAACTATCTATAATTTCTTCCTTAGACAGGGAAGTATGATTGGTTTGATACCCTTTTAGGCCATCCCACTTGGCGTCCAATTCGAACTTTTCTCTATCGATACTAACCTTTGTACTACCTTCCAGTTTTAGGTATTTATTATACCCCCTTTTATTGATATTGGATTTGGTCAATTTCCCGGATACAATTTGTTTTTCTAATCTGCTGAGTCCTCTTTCCCTGTTGAATAAATCCTTTTTTGCTCTCTTAGAAGAATAATTGATGATCAGGGCTGTGTTTGGATCTTTATGGATCACCTTGCTCTCACCGTCCTTTAAATTAAGAGAACAGATTTTCTGTTCAATATCAGCAGGCTGATTTTTGATCCTGGCCCCCAATATATATTTATGACCCCTTGCTTCTATCTCCATTATGTTGCTGGTACTAATCAACCCGGAATCAGCAACAATGGTCAGGCTTTTGAGGCTGTATTTTTGCTTAAAGGAATCAATGATGGGAAGCATGGTGTCTCCTTCATATTTGTTCCCCTCGAATATGTCATATGACAACGGATAGCCTTTGGCACTGACCAAAAGTCCTAAGACAATTTGTGGATTTTGATGTTTACCATCCTTTGAAAATCCTGTCTTGCGTAACTCGTCCTCTTTCTCAATTTCAAAATATAAAGTGGTTACGTCATAAAAAACTACACTGATATCATCTCCCAATATTTGCCTGGTATGTAGATAACTTAAATGCTGTACCTTCTCTTTTTGGGTATTGTAGAGCTTGTCCATATAACGGTATACACTTTCCACGTCAACATAGAGGGAGTGATAACGGGCAAGGTAATCGGTAGTCTTTAGTTTACTGGATGGGTGTTCTAACCGGGAAAGTACCAGTGGCTTAAAAAGTGGAGAATCGATTTGATTGAATCCTATTTCATCGAAAATACGACCTAGTAACAGGTCTATTCCTGAAATGGTGATCTCAGAGATTTGATCCAGAACAGCTTTTGTCATGCCTCTGTAATCTGAAAAGTCAAGACCTTTCTGTCCTGTTTGTCGTTTTATCCATTGAGCCCCTTGCTCAACCAACCTTTCAACTTCTAATACGTTTTTACTCGAGCCAATGGTTTTCTTCACGGTATACTTACCATTACTCTTATCGATTACCTGAACGCTGACAACACCGCTTGGGTTCTTCTTTTGGCGTACAAACATGTGCGAATGTACTCAAATATAGCCCTGGGACACCCAAATTTTAACAAAATCACCCTTTTTAAGCGGTATAGGCACTTTTCAAAAACCACCGAGGAAAACAGGAAACAATACGATGATGGGGGCAATCATTTTTTTCATAAGGACGGGCTTTTAGGTGTTTTTCCTGACAATATAAGGAAATTAGTGTTTTATTTTTTCACTAAAGCACTTTCAACCATTCCCCTTTACCCTAATAAACGAACCTACCCGTTGCTACCCACTCAAATACTTAAACAAAGTCGGTTTATCCAAATATTCCATATACTGCTCATAGTCCATTCCACTTTCCAGAATAAAATTCGTCAATAACTTCCTAACAACCGCAGTGAGCTCTTCTTTGTCCCATGGCTTTTCTATATACCGGTCAATGCTCCCCAGGTTGATGGCATTGATGGTATCTTCATGGGTAGCCAGCCCGGTGAGCATGATTTTTTTTGTGGCCTTCACATAGGGTTCCCCTTTTATGGCTGTCAGCAACTCCACACCTGTCATACCCGGCATAATGTGGTCTGTAATGAGCACAGCCACCAAATCGCCCTGTTCATCAATTTCACGCATCACTTCCATGGCTTCTTCTCCTTCCTGGCATTCTTCCAAATGACAAAAATCTTCAAAGGCAGAGAGGTCGTTTGAAACAGCATCTAATACTTCTTTCTGGTCTTCCACGATAACAATATAAAGATTATTCATGCTTTCTGATAACGTTTAATCGGATAATAAACTCTGTAAGGCCCGGTCGGCTTTGCGCATCAATGGTTCCTCCGTATCCGGTAATGATCTTCTGAACAATGGGCAGTCCCAGGCCCAAACCAAAAGCCAGACCGCCAACCTTGGTTGTTACATTGGGCTGGAATATACTTTTTTTAATTCTTTCAGGTATGCCCGGGCCATTATCAGAAATGATAACCTGAACCATTCCCTTTTTCACACTGGACAGAATCTTCACTTCGGCCTGTGGTGTTTTGTCAGCCTGCATGCTTTCAACCGCATTTTTTATCAGGTTTACCCAGATCTGCACCAAATCGCCCGGATTGGCAACGACATAAAGGCCGTCCTCCACCTCCATCGTGACAACCGTATTTTCCAGAATTCTTTTCAGTAGTGACAATGACTGTTTAATACTTTCTTTAAGATCTACCTCCCGCGGTGTGCCCTGCTTGGCTGCTCCAAGCTCCCTGACCGAGCGCAAAACATGCATAGCTTGCCTGGAGGCAATATCAAAATCGTGCAATACGCTCCCCACTTCAAAAAAAAGCTGATCAAAGGCCAGATTATCCTTCCCCTGCTTTATCAATCGTTGCAGTGTTTCTTCGTCGAGATCCATTTTTGCCAGATTTCTGGCCACACTCGTACCCACATCGTACTTACTTATTATTTCTTTTTTTACTTCCCGTATTTTACTCGTCGACAAACGGGAACCCTTCTCAACACCTCTGACAAAAATATCATGTTGTAATGGTGTAGCCAGCTTCCCTATCTGTTCTTCCAATAATCCGGTCAGCCATTCCGAGTTACTCTTAATTACCCCGATGGCATTATTCAGTTCATGAGCCACACCAGCCGCCATCTGTCCCAGCGTAGCCATTTTTTCGGCCTGATAAAGTTTTTTTATGGCCTGGTGCCGCTCAATATTAAGCTGTTGCATAGAAAGCTGCCGCAGGTATATTTCATTGACAATAACGGGCAGGATATGCTCACGAAAGCCCATGGCCGGCATGGTTTGATAGGTCTCATAATCCAGGTAAGCCACCTCCGTATCTTCCATCGCTACTACGGTACTATAACTCTGGTGCTTATGGTCAAAAAAACTATAAGCACCAATAAACATATCCTGCGTAGAATTGAAAATCTCAAATTTAATGCCCTGCTCATCAGTGATGTAACCTACCAGTCGCCCGGACAGGATCAGGAAGAGCCGGTGGTTCAACTCCCCCGGCGATAAAAGGATTTCACCCTTCTTCAACCGTATTCGCTTTTCCGGATCGTTATAGCAATTTTCCTTTAGCCATTTAATATCCGGTTCACTTCTTTCCGGAACTTTCATAGGTTTTCGATCATGTTCATCAAATACATTAATATAAAGATAACGATTAGTCCAATAAATCCGACAATCGTCCCTACCCTTGCCATTTCCTTGGTACTGAACAGCCCCGTTGCATGGGCCAGGGCATTGGGTGGCGTGCTTATAGGCAACACCATTCCCATACTACAGGCCAGCGCAACTGAAAGGATCATCGTCTTACTTCCTCCGATGGCTTCCACGCCGGGTAGTGTCGTCCCAATGACCGCTATTAAAGGTAGCAACAAGTTGGCCGCAGCTGTATTTGACATAAAATTGGCCATGAGAGCTGCCAGGAAAGCGGCACCAACAATGAGCACCAACAGCGGAAAAGTATCAAATGGTATGGCTGAAATCAGGTTGCTGGCCAGGTTTGATTTATCGAGTGCATACCCCAGGGCTATACCTCCCGACACCAACCAAAGCACGTCCCAGCTCAGCTTCTTCAGGTCTTCGCGGGTAATTATACCGGCAGATAAAAATACGGCCACGGGTATGGTAGCCACAATATACGAGTTCATACCATGCAGAAAATCCGTCAGCCACAACAGGATCGTGAGAAAAAAGGTGATCAGAACAGTTCTGGACTGCGGACTTTTAATATTTCCCTTGCGAAAGTCGAGTGTCAGGCTTTTTATCGATATGGGAAACAACCACAACAACAACACCCAACTTATAAACAACATGACCAAAACAAAAGGCACACCAAAAACCATCCAACTACCAAAGGAGATCACGTCAGTACCCGTGAAATATTTCAGGGCTATGGCATTGGGAGGGGTTCCGATGGGCGTACCTATCCCCCCGATATTTGCCGCCAGGGGGATGCCGAGTGCAAAGGCAATCCGACCTTTGTCCGCCGGATCAAAGACAGAAAGAATGGTCATCAGGATAGCCAGCATCATGGCCGTGGTTGCCGTATTACTCATAAACATGGAGA
>JAOUKJ010000339.1 GCA_029882675.1 Cyclobacteriaceae bacterium | reverse complement strand
ATACAAAAAACTTGTTGTCGTGGCTACCCTGCTCATAATCATGTTTTTTGCTTTTGGGATGTCAAAAGTTTGGATAAACTCCAGTTTTTTGGCCCGCTTTCCCGACAGTAACCCCTTAGTAACCACCGATGCTTTTGTGAACAGCTATTTTCTTGGTACTACCAGCGTTAATGCAATACTGGAGTCTGACGAAGCCGATAAATTCAAGGATCCGGAAGTGTTGCAATTGATGGATAAAGTGGCGAAAGAGGTAGCTGACAAAAATGAGATAGTCGGCGGTTCCATATCGCTGGTGGATTTCATAAAACGAATGAATAAAGTTCTGAATGAAGACCAACAAAAATTTTATACCATCCCTGCTGACAGGGATTTGATCGCTCAATATATCCTTTTATATGAAATGAGTGGCGGTTCCGACCGCATTTGGGACATGGTGAGTCAGGATTTTAAAACAGCAAATTTACAGTTTCAATTAAAGGGAGACGATTCAAAAGGCCTGAATTCTACAATTGCTACTATCGAAAAGTACAAAGATGATTTTAAAGTACTTGGTGTAACCCTGAACCTTGCCGGAGGTGGATACAAAATGTTGGTATTCAACGATTTGATACTGATCGGTCAAATCAAAAGTTTAGCTTATTCCTTTGTAATCGTAATCATTTTGCTCTCGGTGATGTTCAGAAGCCTTAAAACAGGACTGATAGGCACTATCCCTATATTGATTACCACAATCATATCATTTGGGGTATTGGGATGGCTGAACATACCACTGGAAACGACCACTGCCCTGATTTCGAGTATTGCCATTGGAATTGGTATAGACTATGCGGTTCATTTTATAGACCGGTATAAAATCAATGCACTACAAACAAAAAGCAGGGAGCTTACCCTGGAAGAAACCATGGCACATTCAGGAAGGGCAATTGCATTCAATGCTGTGGTCGTTGTACTGGGATTTTTAGTACTGACTTTTTCTGCATTCAAACCAAATATTGCACTAGGAGCCATTGTATCGCTGAATATGCTTACAAGTTTTATCGGTACGGTAACGGTTATGTTTATCGTACTCTACGTTGGGAATATCTATTTTAAAAATAAATCATTAAACAAATAATATCATGTATAAATCAATATTGATAATCGGGATTCTTGTCGCTACGCTTAGTAGCCAGCAGGTCCAGGCACAAGATGCCAAAGCCATTGCCTTTGACGTTTATAACCGAGAAACCCCAAAAGACGGGGAAAGTGACATGACGATGACCCTGATCGACAAAAGGGGAAGCAAAAGAATGAGAAACCTGCACCAATATTTTATGAATTTAGGCGAGGTGGAGAAAAAAATCATGTTTTTTACAACTCCCGCCGATGTGAAAAACACCTCATTTATGAATTGGTCGTATGATGATGCTGCAAAAGAAGAAGACCAATGGTTGTACCTTCCTGCCTTGAAAAAAGTAAAAAGGATATCAGCTTCCAGTAAAGACAATGAATTTATGGGATCAGACTTTACCTATGAGGATATGGAAAAAAGAAACCCGGAGCGGGATAATCACATATTTTTAAAAAACGATACCTATAACGGGGAAGCTGTATGGGTCATTCAAGCAACGCCTAAAAAGGAAGAGCAATATTCAAAAAAAGTAGCCTGGATTTCCAAAGAGAAAAAGATCCCGCTCAAAATAGAATTCTATGACATTGACGAAGAGCTGCTCAAAGTATTAACCATTACTGAGGTTGTGAACATGAAGGGTTACTGGCTTATTGTAAAGCAGGAAATGAAAAATATTCAGAAAAACCACATGACAATCATTGCGCTATCCAAAATTCAGGTTGACAAAGGGCTAACGGAAAGTAAGTTTACACAACGTGAAATGGAAAAAGGACTATAACAAAATACCCCACAGTGGAGACAAGGAGGAAACAATGAAAATGTTTACAGATATGACCGGTATAGTAGGTGCTTTAAAGATTGTCATGGTAAGTGTTTATACCCTTTTTGCAATAGTGACTCAAGCCCAGGAAGTAGAAGAGCCTAAAGTGGAGATAGATGGTTTTGTCAGGAATTATACCGGGATTTTGCTTGGACAGGGCAATGACTTCAGTATAGTGCAAAACACGCTGGATCTGACTTTAAAACATCAAAAGGAGAAAGTCGGATTTGTAGCCAATCCTTTTATGTATCAATATCCCTACAAGGATAATTATTTTGGTGTCCGGGAATTGTATATGGATTTTTATTCGGATAAAACAGACATACGCATAGGGAAACAGCAAATTATCTGGGGCCAGGCCGACGGCGTCTTTATCACCGATATTGTATCGCCCAAAAACCTGACAGAATTCCTGCTTTGGGATTTTAATGAAATCAGAATGGGTGTAACGGCCGTAAAAGCAAACTTTTATCCGCATCCGGATCATGATTTCGAGGCAGTTTGGATACCTGCCTTCACACCCACCCTGGCACCCGAGGCAGGCACTATATGGTATCCGGAAATCCTCTTTCCAGCACCTCCTATATTCGACATGTCCAATGCCAAAGTACCTGTGACATTAAAAAACAGCGAGCTCTTCGGACGGTATACACTATCTAAATCAGCCATTGACCTTCAAATTATTGGGGGGTACACCTGGGACGATGACCCAAGTATCCATGCAGAAAAGCAACTGGATTCTGTCACTATGCAACTAACCGGAATTATCCTCTCCCCTGAGCACCATCGCCTGGCTTTAACAGGCGCCAGCTTTAGTACCGAAATCCAGGGATTTGTAATCAGAGGTGAAGGAGCGTGGTATAAAAACAAATATTTTCAAACCACGGCACCTGATGCTGTAGGGGCACTAACGAAAAAAGATTATGTGAACTACGTCATAGGTATTGACAAAACAATCGGTACGTGGAGGCTAAGTGGCCAATTTATTCAAAAAATCATATTGGATTACAATGATATGATGCGCAATGATGAGGTGGACAACCTGGCAACACTCATGGTCAACAAGACATTGTTTAGGGAACAAGTCCGGTTGGAATTTTTCAGCTATTTGGGATTGAACAATGAAGATGCGTTAATTCGTTTCAGGGGCTATTATTTTCCCTACGATGGGGTAAGCCTTGAACTGGGCACCAATATATTTGTTGGCGAAAAGGGTATTTTTGGTCAGTATAATGACAACGACATGGTCTATACCAGAATAAAATACAGTTTTTAACCAGTAGTAATGATCAAACACAAACATTATAGACAGTCATTTTAATAACACTCAATACTAACATTATGAAAAAGTCACTAACCATCATTGCATTGCTTGTCATCTCAGTACTTGCTAATTCATGTGGGTCTCACACTGAAAATAATCATGAGCACTCCAAAACAGAACCAACAACAGAACCAACAACAGAACATAGCCATGATGAGGACAGCTCATTAAGCCTTGATCATGGAAAACTATGGTCTGCAAACCCGGAAACCACCACAGGCATACACAATATGATAAAATTAATGAATTCATTTTCAGACCATGAATCTATTGAGGCCCACCATACGCTAAAAGACAGTCTGAACGTAGAATTCGGGTTGATCATAAAGAACTGCACCATGAAAGGAAAACCTCATGACCAGTTACACCTCTACCTGGTCCCGATGAAAGACCTCTTTGAAGGCCTTGGTTCATCAGACATCAACGTCTGCACGACCAGCTATGATAAGCTAAGTAAACACCTGGCTGAATATTCAACTTATTTTGAGTAATAGCTATTCCAGCCATTTTTGCTTGCTTAAAGATGACGGTAATGTAGCTCACTATTATATTGTTTAAACGCCGGACTAAACAAAGTCGAAACAAAGCGCGACCGGTAGATTGAGCTACAGGTTCCGGATTTGAAATCAGGCATAAAAGACCTTTTGGTGTTTTATGCCAATCATTTTCCGGTCTGTCAATTCTTATGCAGGGCCGTATCAAAACTCACAAACCGGTGTTCATGGAGCAGCAATTCCAGGTTGCACCGCGCCAATCCAAAGTTCTTTTTGTATGAATTGAGCGCTTTAAAAGTATTCTTAATATCACGAGCGGGCTTCAGGTTTTTGTTCTTCATGGTCTAATGTTTAAATTTCAGTATAATACATCCACTATAAAGACCATTAAGTAACCAAATACCCTTACTCCTTTGTGAAAAAACATAAGAAATAAAATCCCAACATCGGTCATGGCCGTTCATAATCGGACACCAGCTCTTTAAAATAAGGATATAAACGGTCAATATTACCCACTTTTTCTGGCAGGTTATTTGTAAAATAAGGATTAAATAGAAGTGTCGGTCTATAAAGTCGGCCACCCCCAATCATTATCGGGTTTTCACGTTGAGATTTTGAGGCCTCTGGCCTCAAAATCTCAACGTTTAAGAGGGTTTTTCCCCGCCGGTGGCGGGGAAAAACCCTCTTAAACGTTGACTTTCTGGACAGACACTAAATAAAAAGGAATACATATCTCCCATTTTATCTCTTCAATACTATGGACCTCCTGTTTCATTATCTGAAAGTCATTTACCGCACTACCATCAGGCAGTTTGGCTATGCTATGATCAATATTATCGGTTTTGCCGTAGGCCTGGCAGCAGCAAGCATTGTTCTGTTACATGTTAAAAACGAAACGTCGTATGAAAAGAATTTTGCAGACCATGACCGGACATACCGCGTATGGACAAAATTCATGGCCATGGGAAATTTTGCCCCCGGCCCGGACCTCTTGCTGGAAGTGCTGCCCGAAAAATACCCGTTTATAGAATCAACATGTCGCCTAAAAAGGGCCGAACAATCCATAATAAAGGCAGGAGAATTCACCACAGAAGAACGGGGCGTATGGGTCGAACCCAACTTTTTTGACATGTTCGACTACCCTTTTCATAGTGGAAACATAAAATCCATCACCCAACAACAAAATAGCATCGTATTGTCAGACAAACT
>JAOUKJ010000338.1 GCA_029882675.1 Cyclobacteriaceae bacterium | reverse complement strand
ATGGTTTCTTTCGCTTGTCTACCCTCTCCTTCCATGTAATAGACCTTACTTAATTTAGTCAGTACCTTTACATATTCCGGGTGGTTTTTATTGAGGGTTCGTTTGTAAATATCCAGTGCTTTGTCGTAAAATTCTTTTGCTTTAATGTAATTTTTTTGAAAGTAATATAAATCACCGGCAAGCGAGTTTATTTGCCCTATTTTCACATTGTTTCGGCGACCTTTCCTGCCCGTAATATTAAGCCATATGCTTTCTGAAAGCGAAAGTGCGGCAAAAGCCTCGGTGTATTTGGTAGATTGGATATAAACTTTTGCCAGGTTGGTGCTTACTTCTGCATAACGTGGATTCATGTTGCTGAGTTTGTCACCGATGATATCCCGGGCTTCGGTCATTATTTTTTCAACTTCATCAAAGTCATCTCCGTTATAGAAACGGGCCAATCCATATTGGGAAAGCGCCAGGGCCACATCGATGTGGTTTCTTCCAAAGCGTTCTTCTAAAATTTCAACGGACTTAAGCAGGTGTTCTTTTGCTTTTTCATAATCACCGATGTTAATCAGTAGCTCGCCCATCAACTGCAAGGTGGCCGATGTCCTTGTGGATTTTTCACCAAAAATAATAACGGACAGGTCGTTGACATGCCGGGAAGTAGTCTCTGCGGTAGCATAATCACCTAACAGCATTTCTACCCGCCCTTTATTGATCAGGGATTCAACCAGTTTGCCGGATTGTTTACCATAAAGCTTTTCGTATTCGGGAATAAGCTGATCCAGTATTTCTTTACTTTCACTATAATTGCCCAAAAACACATGTAATCCTGCCAATTTGTCGAGTGAGCTGAGCTGGTTGTAACCTTCCAGTGTGCGGGCATCCTCAAGCAGATCACGGGCCTCTTCAATGCTTTCTTCAGCTTCATCAAAATAACCTTCTATTCCGAGGAGTACGGCGAATGTTTCCAGGGCCTTAATAAGGTGTACAACCTGATATTCATCATTCTTTAATTTTAGCTCTTTGTAGATGTCCAATACTTTGGTGATATTCTCCCGTGCCAGGTCATATTGGCCAATATTGAGTTGTAAACGAGCTACATGCTCCAGTTCCTTGGCGTATTCGATATCTTTTTCACTTCTGAATTTTTCAAGAGAAACCGTCATAGCCTCATCAAGGATGTTCTGTGCTTTGACAAAATCGTCCTTTTGATTTTCCAGTGCTGCCAGGTGATTGAGGGTATTAATGTAATCAGGGTGTAATGGAGTCGTTTCTTTTTTCACCACCTGATAAAAACTTTTTTCATACATTTCTTCAGCCAGGGCAAGATTGTTGGTGTAGTCCACGTAAAAATTCGCCAGTTTAATGTTTGCCAGGTGAAATTGGGGCGAATCTTCGCCATAGAGTTGCTTTTGAATTGAAATGATATCTTCCAGGTAAATTTTGGCGTGATCGAACTGAAGGTCTTTGATGGAGACGCGATAAAGGAATTCCAACACCTGGATAGTTTTTTTGTGGTTTTTGGGGAGGGATTGAATATTGGCCAAAACACTTTTGGCGCGGTCTTCCAGTTCATTGGTCTTGTCTTTACTCAACTTCGCATTGAATTCAACAATACTGGTGTTGATATGGTGAAGGCTGTTGCGGGGAAAATTTTTTCGGATGGCCCGGTCATATTCTGATTTCATATTCCTGTACCTGCCCATTTTGCCGGTTTTCAGGTATTGCAATAGCAAGGTTTCGTAAATATCGAAAGCCATGAAGTGAGATTCGTTAAATCCTTTTTTAAGAATGTCGTGGATATAGTCATAGCCTTCCTCCCGGTGTTCCCCGCGACCGAGCAAGTCAATATCAAGACCATTGGCCACTTTAAAATTGGCAAATGAAAATTGGTTTGTGATGTACTCAAAACTTTTCTTGCCCAATGCCCGGCTTTTCACTATCCAGTCACGGGCCGCTTCATAAGCAAACCATGCCTCGTCAATTTCGCCCATATCTCCAAGAATTTTGGCTTTGTAAGTGAGTATGGTTGCATAGTCTGCATTGCGCTGATAAAGTTCCCGTTCTGAAAGTTTTACAGATTGAAGTTTGCCTGTGGCATCAACAAAAGACTCTTTATCGACAATACGCCCCATAAAGTAGGTTTCCCGTTCACTGACATAACGGATCGCATCCTGAAAATATCCTTGCCCCCACAGTACTTTGGCCATCAGCAGGTCAATTCTTGCCCGTATATTTTTGTCCTTTTGTTCAAATGACATGTACTTGTCATTGACTTCTTCAGTCAGGTTACGCGCTTTAATGAAATTGCCATACAAGATGTACAGGTCAGCCACGTTCATCATGGTCAGAATGTGGGCTTCTGTATTTTCACCATATACTATTTTACTTTCATTCAGGGCTTTTTCAATATTCTGTTCAAAGCTAACGACAACACCCAGGGCCCATTTGTATTGCGCTGTTCGCAGGTAGTATCCTGGCGTGTATTTGTTTTGTACACCCAGTTTTTTCTTTACCTTATTATAGAATTTGTTTTCAAGGATTTTTATTGCCCCTTCATAATCGCCATAGTCGTAGGCGGCATCTGCTTTGGCCAAAGCTTTGTCATATTTTTTTTGAGCAAGCAATGGACAGGTAGCCCAAAACATGAGTAAAGCAACGTATAGTATTCTCTTCATGGTTAGTATGGTTATAATACCAGCATACCAAGTTACAAACAATAATTATGGATTTCTACCAAAACACTTATGAATTTAACATCTCAGACAGGATGTCAATGGCCGCCGTAGTGATCACCGTGCCTGGCCCGAAAATGGAAGATACCCCGGCTTTTTTTAAGAAAGGATGGTCTTGTTCAGGGATTATGCCACCGGCAACTATTTTGATGTCTTCCCTGTTCAGCTTTTTGAGCTCATTGATCAGATGCGGCAATAACGTTTTATGCCCACCGGTAAGCGTTGATATTCCGATGAGGTGCACATCATTTTCTGCTGCCTGAAGGGCCACTTCATCCGGTGTTTGAAACAAGGGTGCGATGTCTACATCGAAGCCCATGTCGGCAAAGCTACTTGCAATGACTCTCGATCCCCTGTCGTGACCATCTTGTCCCATTTTGGCGATGAGTATCCGGGGTCTTCGCCCTTCCTTTTTTTCAAATTTTTCCGCAAGTTTTATGGCTGTATTAAAGTCCTCATTTCCCATGGCTATATTTGAATAAACACCTGAAACCGCGGGGGATTGAAGAGAGAAACGGCCAAACGCCTTTTCCATGGCTCCTGATATTTCCCCCAGTGTGGCCCTTTCCCGGGCAGCTTCAATTGCGTAATGTAGTAAGTTTCCCTTTTTTTCTTTAGCACCTTGATATATTTTCTCCAATGCCCGGTTTACTTTGCCATTGTCCCTGTTGTTTTTTATTTTTTGTAACTTTTCAATTTGGCGGGCCTGTACCTCCTGATTGTCCACTTCCAGAATTTCCAAATTTTCCTTTTCGTTTGTTGTGTATTTGTTAACACCGATAATGGTGTCAGTGCCCATGTCTATTTTCGACTGTCGGCGGGTGGCTTTGCTTTCAATGTTTAGTTTGGGAATTCCCTGCTCCACAGCCTTTGTCATACCGCCCAGCTTTTCGATTTCCTGTATATGTCGCCAGGCTTTATCTACCAGTTGGTTGGTGAGGTTTTCTACAAGAAATGAACCGCCAAGGGGATCTATTATGTTGCATACACCACTTTCTTTTTGGAGATAACGTTGCGTATTGCGGGCAATGCCTGCCGAGTAATCTGTAGGGAGGGCAATGGCTTCGTCAAAGGAGTTGGTGTGAAGTGACTGTGTATGGCCCAAAACTGCAGCCAGGGCTTCAATGGCTGTACGTGTTACATTGTTGTAGGGATCCTGTGCCGTGAGGCTCCATCCGGAAGTCTGGCAATGTACCCGAAGCATCATGGACTTTTCATTTTTAGGCTTAAACGGCCTGACCAGGTGCGCCCACAGCAATCTCCCTGCCCTTAGCTTGGCTACCTCTGTGAAGAAATCCATGCCAATACCCCAGAAAAAAGAAATACGTGGGGCAAAATCATCAATGGCGATGCCTGCGTTGGTTCCGGTGCGGATGTACTCCAGGCCATCGGCCAGCGTATAGGCCAGTTCGAGGTCAGCAGGGGCACCCGCTTCATGCATGTGATAACCACTCACGCTGATCGAGTTAAACCGGGGCATTTCACTGGCCGTGTATTTAAAAATATCAGCAATGATGCGCATAGAAGGGGCTGGGGGATAAATGTATGTGTTACGCACCATGAATTCCTTCAGGATGTCATTTTGTATGGTGCCATTAAGTTGGTTTGGGCTTATTCCCGATTCTTCTGCCGCCACGATATAAAAGGCCATAATTGGAATCACAGCACCGTTCATGGTCATCGAAACAGACATTTTATCCAGTGGAATATCCTGAAAAAGGCGTTTCATGTCTTCTACTGTATCAATGGCTACACCGGCCTTGCCTACATCACCTGCCACCCGGGGGTGGTCGGAGTCGTAGCCACGGTGGGTGGGTAGGTCAAAAGCAACGGAGAGTCCTTTCTGTCCTGCTTTCAGGTTGCGTAGATAGAAAGCATTTGATTCCTCAGCAGTGGAAAAACCGGCGTATTGCCGTAGTGTCCAGGGTCTTTTCAGGTACATGGTTGAATAGGGACCGCGAAGAAAAGGAGGTTTGCCGGCAATAAAACCCAGGTTTGAGTTGCCTTTAAGGTCATCGACTCCGGTATATTCCGGCACTTCTGTCCCAAAGGATGTTGTTCGCATTTTTTCAGGGACAGACACCGGATCCGGCAAAAAATCTTCGAGTGTGTGCTTAATTTTAAATTCCTGCAGGTAGTTATTCCAGTGCCGTCGGATAAGTGTAGAAGTTACGGAATCAAAAAAATAGGAGCCGGCAACAGGATCAAGGGTTTTCCCAACAAAGGATTCTTCATCA
>JAOUKJ010000014.1 GCA_029882675.1 Cyclobacteriaceae bacterium | reverse complement strand
AGATACAGAAGCCACAGAAAGGGCATCAAGACCAAAAGACGAGTTAAAAAGCCCTATCGGTGAAATAGAAATTGATAAAATTGAAGCTAATCCGTTTCAACCAAGAACAGCTTTTGATCAGGAACGGCTCCAAGAGCTCTCCGATTCGATTATGGTACATGGCATTATTCAACCGGTAACGGTTCGCCAACTCAACAAAGATAAGTACCAACTGATTTCCGGAGAACGGAGATATCAGGCTTCAAAATTGGCCGGATTAAAAACGGTCACGGCCTTTATACGTACAGCCAATGATCAGCAAATGCTGGAAATGGCCCTGATAGAAAATATTCAAAGGGAAAACCTCAATGCCATTGAAATTGCCCTGAGTTACCAGCGGCTAATCTCCGAATGCAGCCTGAAACAGGATGAACTGGGAGGACGCGTAGGAAAAAACAGGGCTACTGTAACCAACTATCTGCGTCTTCTGAAACTCCCACCCGATATTCAGATCGGCGTGAGAGACAAAAAAATATCGATGGGCCATGCCCGCACATTGATCAATGTAGATAATCCCGATGTGCAGATTGATCTGTTTCACAGAATCATCAAAGAAGACCTTTCGGTGAGAAAAACGGAACAATTGGTACGGGATTTGTCAGAAGGTAAACCAAAAGAGGAAAAGACCGGTGAAACGGGCCCCGGCACGGAGATCACCAAGTTGCAAAGCAAGCTTACTTCTCATTTTGGAACAAAAATAAGGATCAACTCTGACGGCAAAAAAGGCGAAATAAAAATCCCCTTTGTTTCAGTGGAAGACCTTAACAGAATATTGGACATTCTAAACATTTGATCACAAAGACATACATATTATTTTTCGGACTTGTTTTGCAAGGCCTTTTTGTTCTTGCACAAAATAACGAAACGAATAAAAGCGATGTCATCGTTGTTACAGATTCGCTGCATCAAGAGAAAAAAACTGAAATTAATCAGACAACCTCAGTGAGCACTCATGATCCGCGCAAAGCCTTCTGGTATTCGGCCATCCTGCCCGGCCTGGGACAAGCCTACAATCAAAAATATTGGAAAATGCCCCTGGTATATGGCGGATTTTTCTTTTTGGGATATCAGATAAGTAATTACAACGCCTACAATATTCGCTTTAAGAATATGCTCCATAACACCAAAAACCCTGATTACCAACTCCCTCAGGGATATACCAAAGAAAGCGTGGAGCGAAATATAGAACGGGCGTTAAGGGAACGTGACTATATGGTCGTGTGGACCGCAGCTTTTTATTTTATTCAGATCGCTGACGCACATATTGATGCCCACCTCAAAGATTTTGAATTAAATCCTGATCTTCATGTGAAACTAGGGCCCTCATTAGAACCCCTGATGGGAAGTAGCATGAGTGCAGGGATAGGAATCACATTTAAAATAGCTCCATGAAAATACTCTTATTAGGCTATGGAAAAATGGGCAAAACCATTGAACGCCTTGCCCTGGAAAGAAATCACACAACCATTGCCGTTGATAATCGTAAAGAAAGGGAAGGTATTGAAGATCCGGCAACAATCGATGTGGCTATTGAGTTTTCACAACCTGATGCCGCTAAAGAGAATATCCTATTTTGTCTGGAAAACAATATCCCGGTATTATCTGGTACAACGGGGTGGCTCCAACATGAGTCTGAAGTGAAAAACCTTTGTGAAAAACGCAATGGGGCTTTCTTCTACGCGTCTAACTACAGCATAGGTGTAAATATGTTTTTCAAATTGAATAAATGGTTTGCGAAAAAAATGGATGGTATTGCCGGTTATAATATCAACATGGAAGAGGTACACCATACTCAGAAACTTGATTCACCCAGTGGGACGGCCATTACGCTCGCTGAAGGCATCATTGAACATTACAGTAGAAAAAATAAATGGAGTGAAGAGGAAAGCGGTGATGACATCATTTCTATCACTTCCAAGCGTGAAGGAGATGTACCGGGTACCCATATAATCCGCTATGCTTCGGAGGTTGACACCATTGAATTAAAGCACACTGCCCACTCACGACTCGGCTTCGCAATGGGCGCTTTGTTGGTCGCTGAATGGCTTCCCGGTAACAAAGGGGTACTCAATATGGATGACTTCCTGAAGATGTAATTTAGACAATATTAAAATTTTATCTTTATTTGTACGGTTTTTATATGCCGACATACCACTGACTTAATTAAACTGACATAAGATGATTTATCTGGTCCTAGCATATTTTATTATTTATTTTATTGGCATCCACATCGGTTTTTGGAAAATACTGGACAAAATAGGCGAAAATGGCATGAAAGCCTTTGTCCCTATACTCGGTCCAATCACCAGAATAAAAACAGTGGGCAGGCCTGCACATTGGATCATTTATTTTTTCATTCCAATCATAAATGTTTTCTGCTGGTACTATGTGCTATTCGATCTGCTAAAATCGTTCGGAAAGACCCGGTTTTATCACATGATATTGGGTGTAGTGGTTCCTTTTGTTTATTTGCCTTACCTGGGTATATCTGAAAATGAAAAATATTTAGGCAAAGCTTCTGAACTTCCCAAAATAGTTAAAAGCAAACGCAGAGAATGGGCAGATGCCATAGCCTTTGCTGTAATTGCGGCCACCCTCATCCGGTGGTCAGTGATGGAAGCTTTTACCATCCCCACACCTTCTATGGAAAAATCACTGTTGGTGGGTGACTTCCTCTTTGTTAGTAAATTTCATTATGGAACCAGAACACCAAAAACTATCCTGCAATTTCCCCTTACACACCAAACCATACCTGGCACGAAACTAAAATCTTACGTGGATTGGATACAGCTGCCGCATTACAGGTTACCCGGTCTTGTTGATATTAAACGCAATGATGTAGTGGTATTTAATATACCTCCCAGCGAATTGAACGAAGGAATTGATCGCCCGGTGGACCTCAAGACAAATTACATCAAACGATGCGTTGCCATTTCAGGGGATATCATTGAGGTGAAAAATAAAGAAGTGATCATTAATGGAGAAACTTCAACATTTCCGGCACAAATGCAGACTTCATATACGGTTGAAGTGACCTCTCAGTTACGCGACCGTGTACTCAACAACTATGACATCTCCGGATTTTCTGTATATGGCAGAAAGGGTAACAATTTTCTCTACAGGATGGATCTCACCAAAGAACAGGCCGCTCAACTTAAAGGACTCGATTTTGTTGTCGCCGTGGATATGGAAAACCGTAGTGAAGGTGAGGGGGAATATGATATCTACAGTGGAATGGATTGGAATGCCGACTGGTTTGGACCTTTACAGGTACCAAAAAAAGGCATGGAAATAGAGATCACAGAAGAAACTTTGAAAAGATACGGGGAGATGATCAAAAATTATGAGTTCCTCAGGGATGTGACCATTGAAGATAACAAGTTGTTGATTGATGGCCAGGAAGTGAAAACTTACACTTTTAAACAAAACTACTATTTTATGATGGGCGACAACCGACATAATTCACTGGATTCCAGGTATTGGGGATTTGTACCCGAAGATCATATCGTGGGTAAGGCTTTTTTCATTTGGTTGTCGTTGGATAAAAACCGGAGCTTTTTTGAAGGAAAAGTCCGTTGGGATCGCTTCTTTAAACTGATTGAATAAAAACCTAATACCCCTAACCGCATTCCGGAATTATAATAAAAAATGTTTTTCAGCTTTCAACGGAGGGCTGACAAACATTAAAAAAGGCAATTTTTATACTCCGACCTGTTGAGTATTAAAATTTTACCAATTTATTTCTGAGAGGTTCTTCTCCCGAAGATACTTATTTGTCCTGGAAAAATGGGCACAACCGAAAAATCCCCTGTTGGCTGAAAAAGGAGAAGGGTGAGCGGATTTAAGAATATGATGTTTTGAAGAGTCAATTAATTCCTCTTTTTTTTGTGCGAAAGCACCCCATAGTATAAAGACTACGCTTTCTTTCTCTTTCGATACGGTTCTGATCACCTCATCGGTAAAATCTTCCCAACCTTTTTTTTGATGAGAAGCCGGAGCATGGGCACGTACCGTTAATGTGGCATTCAATAGCAACACACCCTGCTTTGCCCAACGACTCAGATTCCCGTCAACAGGTATTTCAAGCCCCAGATCATTTCTTCTTTCTTTAAATATATTCACCAGGGAAGGGGGCATTTTCATCCCGGTAGCCACTGAAAAACATAGGCCATTTGCCTGGCCCGGCCCGTGATATGGATCCTGGCCAATGATTACTACTTTAAGGTTTTCAAATGTACAATGATCAAAAGCCGTAAATATATTCTTTCCAGGTGGGTATACCACATGGTTTGCATATTCCTCTTTCACAAAGCTTACCAACTCAATAAAATAGGGTTTCTCAAATTCACCCTTCAGTTTTTCTTTCCAACCCGCTTCAATACTTACATCCATCACAATTAATTATCTTTGTTATATTTACAATCAAAATAAACTTTCTACATTTATCCCTTGTTAATGAATAAGTGTAAAGAAACGCAAAAAAGGTGGTTACTGAAATAACAAACGGTATAAAAGTAAGTGTAAAAACTGAATACCAACCGGGGTACTCCAGCCCGGTACAGCGCCATTTTGTTTTTACCTACAAGATCATTATTGAAAATGAGAGCAACCATACCATCAAGCTGATCAGCAGACACTGGGACATCCATGATATCACCTACAATAAACAGGTCGTTGAAGGAGAAGGAGTGGTAGGCCAACAACCCGTGTTAGAACCCGGACAATCGCACCATTATGTTTCAGGTTGCACCTTAAAGTCGGGGTTTGGAAAAATGCATGGTTTTTATACCATGGAAAAACTCATGGATGGACAAAAATTCAGTGTCAAAATCCCTGTATTCAGTATGGTGGCCCCTTTTAAACTCAATTAATATTGAGCCGCTTAATCGCTTATCTCAGGTATTTTCTGTATTGCGTCAATGAACACTCACTCCATGCTCCCTTTGTCTATGATTTCTACACCAAAGTCATCAGGAAAAGCAAAAAAGCATCCCCTTCCCAAGCGATAGAAGTCCTCAGGGCAAGCCTCCTGAACGATTCGACTGAAATTGAGGTGACAGACTTTGGAGCCGGTAAAAACAGACCACCGAAACGAATCATCAAAAAACTGGCTCGCGTGAGCAGCACCCCCTTTAACAGATCCCTTTTACTTCGGGAAATAATAAAATACACAAAAGCACAAAGCATCATTGAACTCGGCACCTCGCTGGGCCTGAATACCCTATACCTGGCATCAGTACCCGGCGTCTCCGTTGTTACTTTTGAGGGCAGTGATCAAATTGCCGGTTATGCCGAAAAACATTTTCGTGATTTATCAGCGGAGAATATATGCGTGGTACGGGGCTCCCTGCAAAAAACCCTAAAAGACCACCTGGGCAATATTCCAAAAATTGACTTCGTCTATTTCGATGCCGACCATCGCTATGAACCCACCCTGGAATATTATACCGACTGCCTGAAACGATCGCATGATGACTCGGTGTTCGTTTTCGACGATATCCATTGGTCATCGGAAATGGAACGCGCCTGGAATAAAATAAAAGCAAGCCCGGAAGTTACCCTGAGTATAGACCTCTATTTTATGGGGATAATATTCTTCAATTCTTCCCTGAATAAGCACGATTACATACTAAGTTATTAGCGATTTGACCATTCTTGATGGACGATTATTTGGTAATACAAGGTATTTTTCGGCTGGTAAAAAGCGCTTGAACAATATGGATCATCGGGCTACAGACAATACAGCGGAAAGATGTTTGCATTTCATGTACGGCAAGGGGACATACTCATTTTTTGGTTCTCAGGTTAATAAAGAGCTCCCGACCGGCTCGTTCCGGAATAGAGTTGTAGCATCTTTCAAAACAGCATTTCTCAAATCTTTCATCAAAATACCCAAGATACTCCTCCTTATTCCCGCCAAAGGGCGGATGGTCTTCATTGAGTTTATCATCAAACAAAACGCCCACCAATCTGCCTCCTGGACGTAGCAGTTTATGCATCTTATTGGCATACTCCTGTCGTCTGGAGGGATGTATGGCACAAAAGAATGTCTGTTCCAGTATCAGGTCAAACTGTCCATGAAATTCAAAAAAATCAGTTTGGTGTAGGTTTTTCTCAGGAAATTCGGGAATTCGAGTCTTTAGTTCACGCAATGGTTCAGGAGATAAATCGAGCACACTTACATTCTTAAAATGCGTCCTGAAAAGGTATTCAGCTTCATAGGCATTACCTGCACCCGGTAAAAGAATTTGCTTATTCTTATCAGTTAGCTGATCTATATATGCTTTTAATGGGCTGGAAACAGCACCTATATCCCATCCTGTATTGTTTGTTTTATATTTTTCTGTCCAAAACTTTTCTGTGAGAAAGTCATCCATTCGCAATATCCGATTGAGTAATATTATATATATGAAACAGTTTCAAAGGTATTCATCCCGGCAATTTAACCCCTTCATAAGTAACTACAAGAGTTCTATTGCAAATTATAAGCACATAACTACTATCAATCCAAATTATACTATAATTTTACGTTTTGAATAACCACTTTATTTTATGACCCAGGAAGTAAAGATCGTCGAGCCGGTAAAACCGAAAGTCAAACCAGCGAAGAAAAACAATAAAATTGCAATAATCATCGCACTGCTTACGATTGTAGTTGTAGTGCAGTCAGTTAAAATATTTTTGGACGCCCAAAAAAAGGTAGAGTTGATGGAGCAAAACGAGGCAGAACAAAAAGAACTGGCTTCCACAATACAACGACTCAATGAAATACGCATCGAACTTGATGAGAAGATATTGGAAATAGAAAGTCTGGGTGGAGATATTAGTGAACTGGAATTGACCAAAAAAGAAATTGAAGAAGAACTCAACAGAACCCGTACTCAAAACCGATCAACGATAAACCAACTCAGGGCCAAAGTGGAGGGCTATGAAGAACTTTTACTCGCGAAAGACAAGGAAATTGAAGAACTGGAAAAACTCAACGAAGTACTTTACTCGGAGAATACTGATTTGAAAACCGAGAGGAACCAGTTAAACAGAACCATTACCGAACTCAATGAATCGAAAACGGAACTTGAGAGCAAGGTGGAAGAAGCTGGCCAATTAAAGGTTGAAGACATTGAAATATGGGCTATAGGCAGTCGTGGGCGTGAAAGGACCACCCCTTTCAGAGCCAGGCAACTCAATCAGCTTAAGATCATTTTCAATGTTGCAGAAAACAAGGTAGCACCCATTGAAGGCAAAAATATAATGATACGCGTGCTCGATCCGCAAGACAATGTGATTTTTGATGTAAACAAAGGCTCCGGGACTTTCATGTACCAGGGAAAAGAAGAATTTTACACCGCAAATCAGGAAATTCTATATGACCGAACGCAACAGCAACTCACATTTCTATACGACAAGGAGTCACTCTATGAAAATGGCAACTACAGCATTGAAATCTACACCGATGATTATCTCATGGGAAAAAGTGAATTTGTCGTGAAATAATCCCTTAATCATGCCTTGTTTTTAAGGATAATATATCTACCTTTGCGGTTCATTTTTAAAACATAGAATTTATGAACAATTACGAGACGGTATTCATTTTAACTCCCGTTTTATCTGAGGACCAGATGAAGGATACTGTCAAGCGATTCACTGATTTATTGAAAGAAGGTGGCGCTGAAATCATTAACGAGGAAATGTGGGGCTTGAAAAAGCTTGCTTATCCTATTCAGCACAAATCTACCGGCTTTTATAACCTGGTTGAATTCAAGGCAGACACTCAATTGATCCGTACCCTGGAAACAGAGTTTAGAAGGGAAGAAGCTGTGTTGCGGTTTCTCACCACAACATTAGACAAGCATGCGCTTATTTACAACGAAAGAAGAAGAAACGGCGCATTTAAAAAGAAAAAGGTTAAGGAGGAAACGGTAAAATCATGACATTAGTAAACGAACCCATCAACAGGGATAAGCCAAGGGCCAAATATTGTCGTTTTAAGAAAAACGGCATCAAGTATATTGATTACAAAGACCCGGATTTTTTATTGAAATTCGTCAATGACCAGGGCAAGATACTCCCCCGCAGACTTACGGGAACAAGTATCAAATATCAAAAGAAAGTAGCACAGGCTATCAAGCGGGCCAGACATATCGGTTTGCTCCCCTACGTGGCTGATTCATTAAAATAACCTAACGCAACAATGGAAGTAATATTAACGAACGACATACAAGGGCTGGGTTATAAAAACGATACAGTTGCCGTTAAACCCGGTTACGGAAGGAATTTCCTGATACCTCAGGGCATGGCTATAATCGCCAATAAATCCAACCGAAAGAAAATTGATGAAAATATAAGACAGGCTTCGCATAAGGCTGAAAAGCTCAAAAAAGATGCAGAAGAAATTGCTGAAAAAATTGGCGATCTTGTCATCCAAATTGGAACAAAGGCTGGTGAAAGTGGAAAGATTTTTGGTTCAATAACACCTGTACAGGTTGTTGACGGATTAAATGCCAAAGGCTTTGAAATAGACCGCCGCAAGGTAATCTTCCCCACTCAGATCAAGGACATCGGAGAATACGAAGTTAAACTGGATCTGCACAAGGAAGTAAAGCATACCATCAAACTGAAAGTGGTTGCTGAATAAACCTTAAAACAAACAAAATTAAAAAAGCTGTCTTCGGACAGCTTTTTTTTTGGACTTTCCTTTATACCTTTGTTTATGTCAAACTCTTTCAGAACAGAAATTGAGTTACTTCCCCATCCTGTCAAACTCAATCATCCGGATCCCATACTGACCATCGGTTCCTGTTTTTCGGATACCGTAGGACAAAAGCTTAAAGAAAATAAATTTAAAGTAACCGCCAATCCCTTCGGGACTACCTACAATCCGCTATCCATATTCAGGCATATCCACAGGTGCATTTCCTGCAGTTACCCACCGGAAAACAGCTACGCGCTGTCCCAGGGCCTTTACTGTAATCTGCACTTTCACTCTTCTTTTAATAATGTCGCACGGGAAACCGTCCAAAAACAGATTGAACAGGCCATCGATACAGCCCATAATAAACTGTCAGATACCAAATGGCTTGTTATCACTTTAGGTACTGCCTGGGCATTTAAAGAGATAAACACCGGCGACATCGTTGCTAATTGTCATAAAATCCCTATGAAAAATTTCACCAGGGAGCTGATGAGTGTCGATGAAATCACCGATAGTTTTCACGCAATGCACCGGGAATTATTGGCAGCAAATCCACATATAAAGCTGATTCTTACCGTAAGTCCGGTACGGCATTTAAAAGATGGCCTGGAAGGCAATACGATTAGTAAATCAATATTACGACTGGCTTGTGACAAAATAACAAAGGCCTTTTCTAACGTAACTTACTTCCCCTCCTATGAAATTATGTTGGACGATTTGCGCGACTATCGCTTTTACAAAAGAGATTTTATACATCCATCAGAAGAAGCCGTAGACTATATTTGGGAATCCTTCGCGCAGGCATATTTTTCCCGGGATACCCGGCAGTTATTAAAAGAATGGGAAGGCCTCCAAAAATCCATAGCCCACCGTCCTTTTAATCCAAAGAGCGAAACATACCATAAGTTTTTACTCAATACACTGGAAAAAATAAATCAATTAAATGGCCCGTTAGATCTGCAAGACGAACTCACTCAGTGGAATGAGCGAATAAACACCTTCTACTTATGAAAAATCAAAAGCACCAACCCAACCAACTCATCAATGCGACAAGCCCGTATTTACTCCAACATGCCTATAATCCGGTCGACTGGTTTCCCTGGGGGAAAGAAGCTTTAGAAAAAGCCAAAAAACTGGACAAGCCCATACTGGTAAGTATTGGGTACAGTGCATGCCATTGGTGTCACGTGATGGAAAAGGAATCGTTTGAGTCTGAAGGCATTGCCAATATCATGAATGAGCACTTTATAAACATCAAAGTGGATCGTGAAGAACGGCCAGACATTGATCAGGTATATATGGAGGCGGTAAGCGCCATGGGGATCAACGGAGGTTGGCCGTTGAACGTATTTTTAACTCCGGACCAAAAGCCCTTCTACGGGGGCACCTATTTTCCCGAAAAAACCTGGCAAAACCTATTGCTTTCGATCCACAGAGCCTATACTGAACAAAGGGATGAAATAGAAAAATCTGCCAGCCAGCTTACGGCAAGTGTGTCTGCCAGTGAACTGGAAAAATACGGATTGACCCCATCGGACAATCAATACACGCAAAAAATTCTCGATGCAGTCTACCAGGCTTTTTCTCCTCTTTTTGACAGAACATATGGCGGTCTGAAACGAGCCCCTAAGTTTCCGATGCCTACCAATTGGATATTCACGCTGCGCTATTATCAGGACAGCCAGCACAAAGAAGCCCTGGAACACACCCTTCATACGCTGGACAAAATGGCCATGGGTGGTATTTACGATCATTTGGGAGGGGGCTTTGCCCGTTATTCGACGGATGAAAAGTGGTTTGCCCCACATTTTGAGAAAATGCTCTATGACAATGGGCAGCTGCTGAGTCTGTACGCAGAAGCTTACGCCATAACTAAAAACCCCCTCTATAAAGATATTATCTACGAAACCACCCACTGGCTGAAAAGAGAAATGATGAACGATGAAGGGGGTTTTTACTCTGCCATTGATGCCGACAGTGAAGGTATAGAAGGCAAATTTTATGTATGGAGGTATGACGAATTCAGTACCCTGCTCAAAGAAAATACAGCGGCTTTAGCCGCATATTTCGGGGTATTGCCACAGGGTAACTGGGAAGATGGAAACAATATTTTACACAAAACTGAAAAGGATGCTGATTTCATAAACAGGCAAGGACTTTCCTCAACGGAATGGATAGATCTACTTGCTGAAAGCAAAGCCACCCTGCTTAATAACCGAAACACACGTAAAAAACCTGCTGTAGATGAGAAAATACTGGCCGGATGGAACGGCATTACGCTCAAGGGGCTAACTGATGCCTATAATGCCCTTGGCGATGAATATTTCCTTAAAATCGCGATCAAAAATGCCGGGTTTATCAGCAATAAAATGATTGAAGGAAATACATTATACAGAAGCTACAAAAATGGCCATAAAAGTATTCCCGGTTATCTTGAAGACTATGCATACATCATTCAGGCATTCATAGCCCTTTATGAATGCACATTTCATGAACCCTGGCTTGATCGGGCCAATCAACTGACAGAGCTGGTTATTGAAAAATTTCTTGATGAAAGAGAACAGATGTTTTTCTTCACAGCCAACGATGCTGAAAGCCTTATTGCGCGTAAAAAGGAATTATTTGATAATGTTATACCGGCGTCAAACTCTCAAATGGCAATCAATCTTCAACGGTTGGGCACTTTGCTTGACCGCAAAGGGTATATTGAGCTGGCTGATAATATGCTGGGCCGTATGAAGGGCCTGCTCACCAAAGAGCCTGCACATACAACCAACTGGGCAACCTTATACAGCTACAAAACCAGCCCAACAGCCGAGGTCGTTATTGTGGGTGAAGAGGCTGAGGCCTTCAGAAAAGCGCTTTCAGCATATTTCATTCCCAACAAGGTCATCATGGGAACCAAAGCGCAAAGTGATCTTCCGTTGATGAAAAACCGCCATGCGATAAAAAATAAAACGACTATCTATGTCTGTTTTGATAAAACATGCAAATTGCCAGTGGATAATGTGAAGGCAGCCCTTGAATTGATCGGACATTGAACTAACAAACGAAATTATACGTGTCTCAACTGGAACTGAACAAAACCGAATTTACAGAAAGAGATACCTTCTTTGCAGATATCCTGTTGCCATTGCCCATACCTAAAACATACACGTATCGTGTACCGCACATATTCAATGCATATATTCATCGAGGTTCACGTGTTATCGTACAGTTTGGCCGCAAAAAAGTGCTTACCGGAATAGTATATAAAATTCACAACACCCCTCCTATCCATCATGAAGCCAAACTCATCCTTGAACTCCTTGATGAAATATCTGTTGTAAGTGACCTTCAACTGGATTTCTTTGACTGGATGGCCTCTTATTACATGTGCACATCGGGTGAAGTACTCAATGTAGCTCTGCCTTCAGGCTTAAAACTCAACAGTGAATCACACGTCCAGTTAAATCCTGAATTTGAAAGGCCGGAATCCCCCTTTAACTTTTCAGATCAGGAAGAAATAATCCTCAATATCCTGAGTAAGAAAATAAGTTTAAGCTACACTGAAATAACAAAAATACTGGGTATAAAAACGATTTACAAAATTCTAAAATCCCTGCTGAGTAAAAACGCCATTTTGTTATTTGAGGAAATAAAAGACAATTACAAACCTAAAATTGAGAAACGTCTCAAGCTATCTACAGAATATATAAAAGACGAAAAATCACTGGAGGGCTTATTCGAAACACTATCTTCCTTTTCAAAACAAGAAGAGATACTACTCGCCTACCTGCAAAAGATACCCGTTTTTAAGGATAGGAAAAAAAACAATGAAGGCCTTGCCCGTTCTTTTTTCATTAAATCAGGATTTTCTGCTTCAGCCATTAAAACCCTGATAAAAAAAGGGATAATGGAAGAGTTCAGCATTATCCTGCCCCGGTTTGACGAAAAAATTACAGCTATTAAGTCGGTCCGCTTATCTACCGAACAGGAACAGGTTCGAAACGATATACTGGCTTCCTTTGAAAAGCACGCCGTCACCTTGTTACACGGTATTACGGGAAGTGGCAAAACAGAGATATACATCGACCTCATTCAAAAATTACTTCAGGAGGGCCAGCAGGTGCTTTATTTATTGCCTGAAATTGCACTTACTACACAGATCGTAAGCCGCCTGAAAAAAATATTTGGGAACACGATTGGCATTTACCACAGCAGGTTCAGTGACAATGAAAGAGTAGAAGTATGGAGAGCCGTCTTATCGGGAAAAGTGCAACTGGTAGTGGGGGTAAGATCATCTGTATTTTTACCTTTTCAAGACCTGGGATTTATTATTGTTGATGAAGAGCATGAAACCTCTTTCAAGCAATATGACCCCGCCCCGCGTTATAATGCCCGCGATGCAGCCATTATGTTGGGCAAAATGCACCATGCACGTGTATTATTGGGATCAGCTACACCTTCCATTGAAAGCTATTACAATACACAGGTGGGGAAATATGAATTGATATCGCTGGACAAACGGTTTGGAGATGCTATCCTTCCCGACTTTAAAATAGTTGATATCCGAAAAGAGCGCAAACGCAAACAGGTAAAAGGTGAATTTTCCAATCAACTGATCTCAGCCATTCAGGAAACACTGGAGGCCAAAGAACAAGTTATCATTTTTCAGAACCGCCGGGGGTATTCCCCTTTTCTGCGTTGCGATGACTGCAACTGGATTCCAAAGTGTATTAATTGTTCTGTAAGCCTTACATATCATCAATACAAAAAAGAAATAAGGTGTCATTATTGCGGATATAAAGAACATCTGCCACATAAATGTCCGGCATGTAGTTCTACACAGATCCGAACGATGGGCTTTGGTACGGAAAAACTGGAAGAGGAGCTTTCCCTTTTGTTCCCTACAGCTAAAATTCAACGGATGGATCTGGAAACGACGCGAACACGAAGAAACTTTGAAACGATCATCAAGGACTTCGAAGAAGGCAATACTGACATCCTTGTAGGCACCCAAATGCTCAGTAAGGGCCTTGATTTTGACCATGTCCACCTGGTAGGTATTGTTGACCTGGATCGGATGCTTCATTTTCCTGATTTCCGTGCGCATGAACGCACCTTCCACTTATCTGTCCAGGTAGGTGGCCGGGCTGGCCGGCGTAAAAAAAACGGAGTCGTATACATACAAACCGGAGACATCCACCAAACCATTATTCCTAAAATTGTACGCAATGATTTCAGGCATTTTTACCTGAGTGAAATAACGGAACGACAGGAATTGGGGTACCCGCCCTTTTACCGGTTAATTAAAATAACCGTTAAAAACAGAGACCAGGCGATTGCCATTCAAACAGCCACACAACTCGGACAGGCCCTGGGTAAATTTATTGGCAGGCAGTGGATTCTTGGCCCTGAAGAACCCCTTATTTCAAGAATCAGAAACCAACACCTGATGGAATTAATGGTAAAAATAAAAAGGGGAACACCCAACCTGCCACATCTCAAAGCAGGTATTATCAATTTATCGGAAAAGGTACTTTTAGAGAAATCCAATAAGGGATCACGCATCATCTTCGATGTAGATCCGTCCTAAAATTAAAAGGCCCGTTACGGTGAGTAACAGGCCTTTCTTTATATGTATTGTATTAAGATGAGACTTATCTCAAAAACAGCATTTCGCGATACTTCACCAATGGCCAGTCTTCATCGTCAATCAGAAGTTCCAGCTTATCAACAGCACGGCGTATTACTTCAAAATACTTTTCCTTGATATTGTCACTGTACTCAACAGCACGGGTTTTGGTATTTTCAATTTTGTTGATCCGCTTACGCTCTTCAACCATTTCCCGCACGCCACTTTTTACAGTCTCAATATACCCTGAAATCTCTTTAATGGTTTTTACCACCTCAGCATTATCAATACCTAAACCACTTAGTCCATTGGCATTATTTATCAGCTTGTTTTGATAAGAAATTGCAATAGGAATGATGTGGTTCATAGCCAGATCACCCATTACCCTGGATTCAATCTGGATTTTCATGATATAGCTTTCCAGTTTGATTTCCTGGCGGGCTTCAATTTCCCTTTCCACCATCACGTTGTTGCTCTCAAAAAGCTCAATTGACCTCTTACTCAGATAAGCATCTAATGCACGTGGTGTATCTTTAATATTGGAAAGGCCTCTTTTTTTCGCTTCTTTCACCCAGGCTTCAGAGTAACCATCACCACCAAAAAGAATAGATTTTGACTCACTAATGTATTTTCGCAATACCTTAACAATAGCTATTCGCTTTTCAGTGCCTTTATTGATGTCTTTTTCAACCTCATCATAGAATTTATTAAGCCTGTCAGCCATAATCAGGTTGAGGATCGTCATCGGTGAAGCGCTGTTATCGCTTCCTCCTACAGCCCTGAATTCAAATTTATTTCCTGTAAAAGCAAAAGGAGATGTTCTGTTTCTATCCGTATTGTCGAGAATAATTTCAGGTATTTTATCAATACCCAATTTCATATACATATTCTCTCCTTTTTCGACCCGGATATTCCCTTTTTCTTCCAGTTCTTCTAAAACAGAGGTAAGCTGCGATCCAATAAATACGGACATAATAGCTGGTGGAGCCTCATTTGCACCCAATCGATGGTCATTGCCTGCTGATGCAATACTTGCACGAAGCAGATCGGCATGCTCATGAACAGCTTTCACGGTATTGACGAAAAACGTAAGGAATACCAGGTTGTCACGGGCACTGCTACTTGGCTGGAATAAATTTACACCAGTATTGGTGATCAATGACCAGTTGTTGTGCTTACCGGTACCATTCAATCCGGAAAAAGGTTTTTCGTGAAACAAAACCTTCAGGTTGTGTCTTTCAGCCACCCTTGGCATAAGATCCATAAGTAACTGATTGTGGTCAACGGCCACGTTCATTTCTTCAAAAAGCGGAGCAACCTCAAACTGACTTGGTGCAACTTCGTTGTGCCTGGTACTTACAGGAATACCCAACTTGAGCGCATAATCCTCAAAGTCCCGCATGAAATCATATATTCTGGAAGGAATAGATCCAAAATAATGATCATCCAGCTGCTGACCACGTGCCGGGCTATGTCCAAAAACTGTACGGCCAGTCATGACCAGGTCAGGGCGGGCGGCATATAATGCTTTATCAATTGCAAAATATTCCTGCTCACATCCCAAAGTGGGTTTTACGTGCGTCACCTTCCGGTCAAACAATTGGCAAACTTTAGTTGCAGCCTTATCAACAGCATCTACTGCCTTCAACAGGGGTGCTTTGTTATCCAGCGCTTCTCCGGTATAAGACACAAATATAGTTGGAATACACAGCGTTACACCATATATAAACATTGGCGAACTGGGATCCCAGGCCGTATAACCACGTGCCTCAAAAGTACTCCTGATACCACCGCTGGGAAATGAAGAAGCATCCGGCTCCTGCTGTACCAGCGCAGTTCCCCTGAATTTCTCTATACCTGACGACGCATCAAAAAACGTATCATGCTTTTCAGCAGTAGCGCCTGTTAACGGTTGAAACCAGTGCGTATAATGCGTCGCGCCTTTTGATAAAGCCCAGTTTTTAGCTGCTGAAGCTACCGCATTAGCCGTATCACTATCAATTTTCTCGCCTTTATTAATCGCCTTTTTTACTTTCTTAAATACATCGGGCGATAATAATGTCTCCATTTTCTCCAATCCGAATACATCCTCCTTGAAATATTCAGAAATTGCTCTGTTGTTTTCCGGCTTTACTTTCGGGCGGCTATTCGCCTTTTCTAACGCCTTGTACCTTAAATGTGCCATGAATGATAAATTTGTTTTATTGTTGAGCTGCAAAAGTAACAACAAATACGATATGTGGGTATTTTTTCTTTAGTTATTTTTAATTTTTTCAAAATTTTAGCCCATCAAAGCTTTTTTTAACCTCATATCGATTTAATTTTTGAAAAAAATACACAAAACAAGTTTTTCTACACATTGAGATATTCCAATAAAGTGAATAACATGGCATATCAATTGCTATTGTTTACCAGTAAAGCGGGTCAAGTTTAACCCGCTCTGCGGAGCATGAAATATGCTTAACTCGATATAATTTTTACTCCAAAGCGAACGGTTTTTATTTTTTTGTGTCTTTATACCAAAAACCATATTAAATCGTTTTACGTTATATTAAATATAAAACACTATTATGACACATCTGATAACTGACAATCCGCGTAAAAAGCCTAAATTCGCTAAAGTAGAACCCTCATATAATAAAAAATTTATGATGGCCAGGTTAAATCTGGAATTGATCTTGCAGGAAGACAAACTCAGCAATCCCACCAAAGCGATGATTGATAATCCAACCTGGTGAGACAGAATCATGAGCGAAAGAGCTTTTTCGCACTGAAATGCTGAAGTGGAGTTGGACTTATGGTTATATGAGCATCCCGCAACTGTGGGAGAGTAGATGTAATGTCGTTAAGCTAAGCCTGATTAGCGCCAAACCTTGAGGGGTTGCATTTGCTGTTAACTTCACGACTTTGAAGAGTATTATCCCGGGCCTTGGGAAGGGTATATGGTTAAAGAGGCAAAATGGTTAGTGATTAATTGTCTTATTTTATACCCCAACACTCAACTATTTCCAAATATCCTGTAAATTTGCGGGTTCAAATTAAACCAAAACAATCATGTCAGAATTCCTTCTTTTTATCCACTCCTGGCTGCGGTGGGCCATCCTGTTATTAGGCCTCTACGTAATTATCAGCAGTTTCAGGGGATGGAAAGGCAATCACCCTTTTTCCGCTCGCAATAATAAGTTGAGTGTGATATTTACAGGTTTTTTTCATCTCCAGGTACTTATTGGAATTATTATTTACTTTTTCACCAGCAAAATAATGGAAGCCGTTTTTATGGACTTCGGAGCTGCCATGCGCGAAGGCGCCCTTCGTTTCTGGGCTGTTGAGCATATTCTCACGATGGTCATCGCAGCAGCGGTCATCCAGATCGGGCGCTCAAAAATCAAAAAGGGAGAAAGTGATTTGAAAAAACACAAAACCGCATTTATTTATTTTTTGATTGGCCTTATTCTGGTAATACTTCGTATTCCATGGAATGAAGCCGACAGATTTATACGTGGTATGTGATGTCAGCGGATCATTCCTCACTCTTCTATAAGCATTTAGCACAAACCACTCCTTTCGCTATCGACATTGAAATAGAAAGGGCAAAGGGCACATGGCTTTATAGTTGTGACGGAAAAAAATACATTGACTTAATTTCCGGGATTGGCGTCAGCCACATCGGGCATGGGCACCCCAGGATAATAGAAGCTGTAAAAAAACAGGTAGATCGTCATTTTCATGTGATGGTATACGGTGAGTATGTTCAGGCACCACAGGTGAAGCTGGCAACTAAACTGGCGGATATACTCCCTCCCAGCCTGAGTAAGGTATATTTCACCAATTCAGGAACCGAAGCTAACGAAGGAGCGCTAAAACTGGCCAAACGATATACCGGAAGGCAACAAATCATTTCCTTTCATCATGCCTATCACGGCAGTACTCACGGCTCATTGAGTGTTAGTGGCAATGAAAGCAGAAAACAGGCTTTCAGGCCTTTATTGCCCGGCATCAGGTTTATTCCGTTCAATGAATCTGCAGGATTAGAGGCCATAACCGGGGAAACGGCTTGTGTCATAATGGAAACCATACAAGGGGATGCCGGAGTACGGATTCCTGCCGGAACATTTATGAAGGCATTGCGGAAGCGTTGCGATGAAACCGGCGCACTGCTCATCCTGGATGAAATACAAACCGGGATGGGCAGAACAGGAAAGTGGTTTGCCTTTGAACATTTTGATATTGCACCTGATATCCTTACCCTGGGCAAGGCCCTGGGTGGTGGGCTGCCATTGGGCGCCTTCATTAGCCGGCCAGACATCATGGAAGCACTCACCCACGATCCGCCCCTGGGCCACATCACGACTTTTGGAGGAAACCCGGTCTGCTGTGGGTCTGCACTGGCCGCCATCGAGGTTATCGAAGAAGAGCATTTAATGAATGAAGTAGAGCGTAAAGGTCAATTGCTGGAAAAAAAACTACAACACCCGGTGGTAAAAGAAATCAGGCGAAAAGGACTG
>JAOUKJ010000337.1 GCA_029882675.1 Cyclobacteriaceae bacterium | reverse complement strand
GCTGATGGCCGTGCCCTATCATGAGCAATTTGCCGAAGAACTCGGCCGGGCCAGCCAATTGCTTAAAGAGGCTGCGGAATTAGCTGAAGATGAATCGTTTAAAAATTACCTGATATTGCGCGCCGGAGCCCTGCTCACAGACGAGTACCAGCCCAGTGATATGGCCTGGATGGACATGAAGACCAACCATATAGAAATGGTGGTGGGCCCCATAGAAAATTATGAAGACCATTTATATGGCTACAAAGCTGCCCATGAAACCTTCGTGCTCATCAAAGACATGGAGTGGAGTGAACGGCTGACCCGTTATGCCGGTTTCTTACCTGAACTGCAAAAGGGACTCCCTGTGGCCGATGAGTATAAAAAAGACATGCCAGGCGCCAATGCCGACCTGAATGCGTATGATGTGGTATATTATGCAGGTGACTGCAATGCCGGCAGCAAGACGATTGCCATCAATCTGCCCAACGATGAGGAAGTACAACTGGCCAAAGGCACCCGGAGACTGCAATTAAAAAATGCGATGCAGGCCAAATTTGATAAAATACTGGTCCCCATATCCGAACATATTGTAGATGAATCTCAGCGTAAACACATCACCTTCAATGCCTTCTTCGCCAATACCATGTTTCATGAAGTGGCCCACGGATTGGGCATCAAAAACACGCTCAATGGCAAGGGTACTGTCAGAGAGGCCATAAAAGAACATTATTCGGCCCTGGAGGAAGGCAAGGCCGATGTGTTGGGCCTGTATATGATCACCCAACTACACGAAAAAGGAGAAGTAGAAGGCGAACTAATGGACTATTACGTCACCTTTATGACAAGTATATTCCGGTCGGTACGTTTTGGGGCCTCCAGCGCCCATGGCAAGGCCAATATGGTGCGGTTTAACTATTTCATGGAGTACGGCGCCTTTGAGAAAAATGCAGCAACAGGGACTTATACCGTAGTGCAGGACAAGATGGTAGAAGCCATGAATGCGCTATCGGAAAAAATCCTGACTTTGCAGGGAGACGGCGATTATGCAGGGGTAGCAAACCTGGTAGAAAAAATGGGTAAAATCGGGCCGGGCTTACAGCAAGACCTCGAAAACCTCGGCAAAGCATATATCCCGGTGGATATTATTTTTGAACAGGGCGTGGAGGTATTGGGACTTTGAGGACTGTATCAGTAAAAATATGTATTTAAAATCGAGATTTGTGTTTATAAAATGCTACGAATTGGTGGACGGACACTAGCCTTACTTTGTCATGTTACAATATAGCTTCAGAAATTGGGCCATATTTCCACAGACTTTAGGCTGTGGAAATTCTTTGACATACATTAATCCGGCTTTAGCCGAAAGTGAAACACCTTTTTATTGGGCTAAAGCCCATTATTCTTGTGCCAACTGTTTCCACAGCCTAAAGTCTGTGGAAACTTAAAACCACCTTTTCAATGTAGTGACATACCTTGACAAAGTAGGGCTAATTAGTAGCAAAATATAAACACTTACTAAGCGACACCGATTTATTAGAACAAGCTCCACAAAATTTTCCTGTAAAAATAATTCTGTATATTTGATGTTTACACATTATAAATTGCATACGGCGAATCAACGAAAAGTTTAATGGCACTGATTCAGGAATTAAACAAGCGAAAAATATGGCAGGCCCTGGCCGTTTATCTGGGTGGTGCCTGGGTAACCATTGAAGCCATTCACTTTTTAACTGTAAAATACGGGTGGTCACCACTTTTTGAGGATGTTTTGATTACACTTGTTATTTTTGGATTACCCGCTGTTTTGATTTTCACCTGGTTTCAAAGTATTCCGGAGAAAAAGAAGTTTACAAAGAAAGAAATAGTACTGTATAGCCTAAACGTATGCATTGCCGCATATGTCGTTATTAATGTAATTCTTTCGTCCCCGGATAAAATAACTACCGGCAATGAAGTAAGTGACTTATCTCTAGTGGTCCTTCCATTAGCCAATCTCAGTACAAATCAGGAAGACCAGTTTTTTGCTGATGGCATCACCGAGGCCATACGTACACATTTGGGAAAAATAAGCACCCTGAAAGTGACTTCCCGCAACTCTTCTGATCAGTATCGTGACTCACCAAAATCAGCTCCACAAATCTCAAACGATCTGGGCGCACGTTATATATTGGAAGGAAGCGTTCAAAAATATGAAAATAAAATCAGGATCAACATACAACTTATCGATGGTTTGAGCGACTCACAGGTCTGGACAGACCTGTATGATCGGATGTATGATGATGTACTGGCCATTCAAAGCGAAATTGCTATTCAAATTGCAAACCAGCTTAAACTGCAGTTGAGTCCGCAAGAAACCCAACGAATAAGTAGAAAAGCCACGGACAACATGGTGGCCTATGACTTGTTTCTGAAAGGACAACAGATGTTGCGTTATGGAAACGGTTCGGAAAATGACCTTGACAGTGCTATCCTCTTTTTTCAAAAAGCCATTGACCTGGAGCCCGATTTTAGTCTGGCTTACGCAGGCCTCGCAGATGCCTATATGTTTCGGGTTATCTGGGGCCGATCCCCATCCAATGAGGTCATTCCTGTGACTATGAAACTTGTAATGAAAGCCCTGGAGTTGGATAATGATCTGGGTGAGTGCTATGAGTCCCTGGGCGTGATGTATTTGTTTCAACTGGACTATGGACGAGCGGAGGAATACCTGAAAAAGGCCATTGCATTGAGTCCAAACCATTTGGAATCATATTGGTGGCTGGCAAATACCTATGCAATTACAGGTGACCTGCAAAAGGTGACGGAGTATTATGAGAAGGTGTTTGACCTGGATCCAATGACTTCCATGTATAGGGGTTTTTATGCCAACATCTATTATAATTATCATAAATTTGATGAGTCTGTAAAAATTGTTGAAAGTGTTTCTGATGATAAAAGTAAAGATTTTGTCTTATGGCATCTGGCGAATAATTATCTCGAGCTGGGCGATCCGGAAAAAGCCATTGCGACTTATCATAAGCGTTCTGCCGGCACCTATACCAACTGGACCCTGGGATATGCATACAGCAAGGCAGGTAGAACGGAAGAAGCCCGGAAGATATTGGATTATCTGCTTGAAAAAAGAAAAGCGGAATATGTGCCTCCTTATATGATCGCGGTTAGCTATGTAGGTCTTGGCGATTTCGAAAAGGCCCTGGACTGGCTGGAAAAAGGATTCGATGAAGGCCCAAGCTATGTATATATTCTGGGCATGCGCTCTGATCCCAAGGTGGAGTCCATCGAAAATACGCCGCGTTTTAAGGCGCTGTTGGATAAAATGGGCATTGAAAGATATGATAATGAGATGTGAGATGCGAGATGCGAGAATTTAGAAGACACCACAAATCCTGGCTTTTAATTTCTTGTACGTGACCCGATTTTCGGGTCTTAATTCTTATCTGAATATAAAACAAATGGCAGGTATAAAGTTTAAAATACATCAAAGTTACCAGCAAATGAGTGAGGCTGCAGCCACATTTATCCTTGAGGAAATAAAACATAAGCCCAACCTCATGCTCTGCCCGGCCACAGGCAGCACACCGGTCCGAACCTATGACCTGCTGGTAGCGTATTGTAAAAAAGAAATGCCGGATACATCTGCCCTTCGGATGGTCAAGCTGGACGAGTGGGGTGGATTAAAACCAAGCGATCCCGGCTCCTGTGAATACCAGGTGCAACGCCAGTTGGCAGGCCCTTTGGGTATTAATGATTACTTTGGTTTCAACCCGAAAAGCATTGATGCAGCTGCAGAAACACAAAAGGCCCGGGAATACCTGAACAAAAAAGGACCCATAGACCTGTGTATTTTAGGCATAGGCACCAACGGCCACCTGGGATTTAATGAACCCGGCGAATACATCTCCCCCTTTGCCCACAGCGTAGCACTGACCACAGAAAGTCAGGGGCATGATATGGTTAAACACATCACAAACAAACCCCGTTACGGCATTACTCTGGGGATGGCTGATATATTAGCCTCCCGAAAAATCATCCTGTTGGCCAATGGCATCAAAAAAAAGCACGTAATGCAAAAACTGAAGCAAGAAAAAATAACTACTCGCTTTCCCGCTTCTTTCCTGTGGCTACATCCGGATGTAACCTGTTTTTGTGATGAGGAGGCCTTCGATGATCAGTGATGCGATGATTTATAAGATGAAAATCGACACCCTATCACAGCCATCACAAAAATCACAGACATCACAGTCCAAGTCAACAAACTAAATATTTAAAAATAATAATAATATCTTGTTGATATACTCATAAGTTTAATTATGTTTGGCCATTACTAGAAATATGTTTTATTAAAATCTTAAACCAAAACGTACAATATGAAGAATATTACGAAAAAAATGATCATGGCAGTCGTCATGGTTTTTGCATTTGTACCGTTGGCCCTGGCTCAGGAGAGAATAATCTCCGGGACAGTGACTGATGAAAACAACGAGGCCCTGCCCGGTGTTTCCATCAGCATTAAAGGAACCACAACGGGAACAGCAACAGGTGTCGATGGGAGCTATTCCCTGCAAGTACCAGACAACAATGCTGTATTGGTCGTATCCTTTATCGGTTATTCCACCAAGGAAATTCCGGCAGGATCTCAAACGACCATCAATGTATCACTTGACCCGGATGTATTATCACTCTCTGAAGTGGTCGTAGTAGGATACGGTGAGCAAAAGAAAGCAACAGTTACCGGATCTGTGGTAAGTGTGGGTGGTGATGAAATCAATCAGGCACCGGTGAGCAATGTCTCCAACAGCCTGGTAGGTCGCCTCCCCGGCCTGATGCTGGTAAACCGCTCCGGTGAGCCCGGTTACGATGACTCTCAGATCAGGATTCGGGGGATTAACACCCTGAACAACAGTTCTGCGCTGATCGTAATCGATGGTATTGCCAACAGGAGTGGTGGTTTGAGTCGCTTGAACCCCAACGACATTGAAAG
>JAOUKJ010000013.1 GCA_029882675.1 Cyclobacteriaceae bacterium | reverse complement strand
CTGGCGAACCAGGATGATCCCCACCTGACATAATAGGCCACTCCCATGCCCGTCAATACCTGAACAAGAAGAACAACATAAACCACCAGGTCTGTACGAGTTGTTACTATTTGTACACGTTTATTTGTAAAGCGCCGATATACGAACATCGCCAGGCCCAGCAATGTTAACAACGCAAAGGCAAAGGCAGAGCCCTCCAGAAACAAAAGTCGTGCAGGCACCCTGTTCCAGGCAAGAATAGAAGCCGGGAACATAAAAGCGACCAGGTGTCCGAAGAAAAGCACTAGAATACCCCAGTGAAAAGGCTGGGAGCCCCAGAACAATTTTCTTCCTTCCAAAAACTGCGATGAAAGTGACGACACTTTAAATCCGGTTTCACGGTAACGGACTACAGTACCTATCGCGAACATCAAGAGGGCCATATACGGCAATATGGTAAAGTAAAATATACTTGATACCCCGCCTGCGTTTTGCAGTGAATATACCACTAACCAGGCAATGAGTAAACCAATGGCCAGGTAGACAAAAAAGGTAACAAATACTTTTACCGGTTTATTTTCCAGGACTTCAAGGTCTCCTACCAGTCTTTTTGACAGGGAAAAAACCCAGAATACTACTAACACCAGAACAATGATGGCAAAGGCAAAAAATGCTGCTATATAATCACTGCTCAACCATTCCATGAACATCAGGTTAACTCTCATAACTTTATACTTTTTGTTTTTTGGTTGTCTGGCAACCGCCACACGATTCTAAAAATTTATCTTCCGATATACGTTCGGAAGAATATTCCAGGGCCGGGAGTTTAATGTCTTCAAAATCCCCCTGAAGGTTTTTTTGCAATGCCCTTAATAAATGCTGGTAAATATTGAGGTATTTCTCATCCTGTTGAATAAGCGCTTTATGTTTTTTACGCAACATTTCGGCTTTAAACTGAATTCTTGAGGACTCAAACTCCTTTAGCATTTTCTCCAATGCAGGTAGTAATACCCGCGCTACTAATTCGTTAAGGAAATCTACATCCTTTATTTTAGGCAAAAGGGTTAGCACATTTGAGAGGTTATCGGCCAATTCATCACCACAATCATTTCCCGCCAATTCCTGTTCTCTTTTCATATTTACCAAAAACTCTCCCCGTTTATAGTCTTCACCAAAAAGCACATAGCCCAGATCAAGGTAGCATATCGCCTGGATATGAAATGTCCTTGTATATATTTCTTCCAACCGGTGCAGTGAATTTTCACGGACAAAACTTTCGAATTGTTTCAGGTTCTCAATGGCTTCTTCCCTGCCTGATTGATTTATGCACTCCCCTACCATCTCCAGTGTATTACCGGTAGGGTAGCACAGTAAATCTCCGAACAATTTATACTTATTTAAATTTGTTTTCATTGTTCTGTAGTTAGAGGCCCCTTGCAGGTTTATCTTTAAAACCGAAGCCTGTTTCACCTTTTACATCGGCAGTCGCTTCAATCATTTCAATAGACTCTTCCCTGTGTGCAGGAGGAATTACAAAGCGCTCATCAAAAGTGGCAAGTGAAGTCAGGCGGAAAATTTCATCGGCCATTTCTTTACTCATACCCACCTCACTCATCGCCTTTTCAATTCTTTCGACTTCCATATCACCCACCGTCTCATTTCTCCTGTGAAACCGCACGGCCATGAGTTTTTTCATCACCTCTTTCACCTTTTCCTCATCGCCCGCTGTGAAAAGCGAAGCAAGATATTTCATAGGCAATCTTGATGTTTCTATACCACCCCACAAGTACTCGGAAGAGGACTCATTGTATACACCGTCCTGAACACTGGCCATAGCAGGCAACAATGGTGGCACATAAAACAAGTTAGGTACTGTCCGGAACTCAGGGTGTAGTGGCAGGGCAATACCCCACTCTTTCACATATTTATAAACCGGTGATTTTTGTGCTGCTGTAATGGTTGAAGCCGCCACACCATTCTTTTCTGCTTGTCTGATCACTTTTTCATCAAAGGGATCCAGGTAAATATCCAGCTGGCTGTCTACCAGGTCTTTTTCAGCACATGAGGCCACCTGCTGAATTTTGTCAGCATCGTAAAGCAACACGCCCAGATACCTGATCCGCCCAACACATGAATGCATACATGCAGGTGCTTGTCCTGATTCCAGTCGGGGGTAGCAAAGAATGCATTTCTCCGACTTACCGGTATTCCAGTTATAATAACTCTTTTTATACGGGCAGGCCGTAACACACATTCTCCAGGCCCTGCAACGTTCCTGGTTAATAAGCACCACGCCATCTTCACCGCGTTTATAAATAGCGGCAGAAGGACAACTGGCCACACAAGCCGGATTCAGGCAGTGGTTACATATTCTGGGTAGGTAATGGAAAGTCATCCTTTCCAGTTGGAAGAGACTTTCCTGCTCTGCCGCCGACAAGTCCTTAAAGTTGACATCATGACGGGCATAATCCGGTGATCCACCCAGGTCGTCGTCCCAGTTGGGTCCCGACTGCACTTCTACTTCTTCGCCGGTAATCAAAGATACTGGCCGTGCAGTAGGCTGGTCGTCGCCTTCAGGTGCGGTAAACAAATCCTGGTATTTATAAGTCCAGGGCTCGTAATAATCTTCCAGCACAGGAAGGTGTGGATTATGAAAGATATTTTTCAATCCTTTCAGTTTGCCGGCCCCTTTTAGGGAAATGCTATTTCCTGAGGCCTCCCAGCCCCCTTTGTATACTTCCTGATCTTCCCAACGGGTAGGATAACCCGTTCCGGGTTTGGTCTCCACATTATTCCACCACATATATTCGGCGCCTCGTCGGTCAGTCCAGACATTTTTACAGGCTATGGAGCAGGTGTGACAACCTATACATTTGTCGAGGTGAAACACCATTGCTACTTGACTTCGAACATCCATAATTCTATCGCTAATATTTTAAAATACAACTTTTGTCATTTTTCTCACCAGAAGATGTGTATCTCTGTTCACACCTACCGGCCCCCAATAATTGAAGTGATAGGTAAACTGGCCATATCCTCCAACCAACAAGTTGGGCTTCAGGTGGACGCGGGTGAAACTATTGTGCCCACCGGCGCGCTTATTATTCCTCATTTGTGATTTTGGTACCGTGTATGTTCGTTCAGGCGAATGATAAACGATACAAACGCCTCTTGGAATTCTGGCACTTACACAGGCCCGGGTACAATAAACCCCGTGGTCATTATAGCATTCCACCCAATCGTTGTCTTTAATATCCAGTTCGGCGGCATCTTCTTCATTGATCCAGCAGGGTTCCATACCCCTTGAAAGGGTAAGCATCCGTAAGGTGTCTCCGTAGGTAGAGTGTATGTGCCACTTACCATGCGGGGTAAGACAGTTAAGCATTTTGGCTTTACCATCATTTACGGTCTTGCGTAAATCGCCATATACTTCAGGTGTAGGCGAAGGCTTATACGTTGGTAAATGCTCACCCAAAGCCACATAACCATCGTGATCGAGGTAAAAATGCTGCCTGCCAGTTAATGTCCGCCAGGGCACCAGTCTGTCTACATTATAAGTGTAGGCCGCATAGGCCCGGCCATTGTTCATCAAACCAGACCAAAGCGGGGAGGTATTGTACCTGCGTGGCTGAGCCTGCAGGTCTTTATAATCTATTGCTACCTCCTGGTTGCCCTCACCCAGATCAGCAAGTACCAACCCGGTCTTTTTCTCCATGTTCTGGTAGGCCCGGTAATTGAGCTTTCCATTGGTCAAAGTGGAGAGTTTCAAAATACAGTTGATGGCCTCCACGTCTTCCTTGAGCGATGGGTATTCACTATCATTATACTTCTGAATGTGTCTCTTGTCGTTGAGCAGTTCCCCGTAAACGTCTTCACATTTGTAACTCACGCCGTGGGCTCCTAATCCGTTTTTGGCCACATTGTCACCCAGCGATATGAACTTATTGTATATCTCGGAATATTCCCGGTCCTGAAAAACAATCTTATGCATCGTTTTACCAGGAATCGGTTCACAATCCCCTTTACTCCAATCCTGTAGACTGGTCTGACTTATCTCATCCACAGAATCATGGGATAGTGGTATATTCACCACATCCTTCATTTTACCGGGCAGATAATCAGGCGCCATCTCACTTACTTTTTTAGCAATAGCCTGGAAAATCTGCCAGTCAGATTTCGCTTCCCATACAGGGGGAATTGCCGGTGAAAGGGGGTGGATGAAAGAGTGCATATCTGTACTGTTGATATCGGACTTTTCATACCATGAAGCGGTAGGCAAAATGATGTCAGAATACAATGCTGTAGTGTCCATTCTGAAATTGATATCGATCACCAGATCCATTTTCCCCGAAGGCGCTGTGGGATTATAGTTAATATCATTTACACAATCGCCGGCCACTTCATCGGCAATATCGTTATGATGTGTGCCCAGATAATGGTTGAGCATATATTCATGCCCTTTTGCACTTGACATCAGGGCATTGCCCCGCCATATAAACCAGACTCTCGGGAAGTTGATCACGTTATCCGGATCAGCGACCGAATGAACCAGTTCTTTGGATTTGAGTTTTTCTACAATATAATTACGAATTGCATCATCATCCTTTGCTCCACCGGCAATGGCGTCTTTTACAATTTCGAAGTTGTTTTTATTATATTGTGGGTAATGCGGCATCCAACCATTCCGAACAGCCATTACAATCCAGTCTGCGGTATGCATGGTGGCCAGTTTATTTTCATCCGGTATGGAGTTGTAATCTTTCTGATTCCCATCATAACGCCACTGATCCGAATTGATATAGTGCCACAGGGGTGCTTGTTGTAATCGCACGGCTCCCTGCCAGTCTTTCCCAGACATTACAGTGGCCCATGAATCCATTGGAGCCAGTTTCTCCTGCCCCACGTAGTGGTTCATTCCCCCGCCATTCACACCATTACAACCCGTTAGCATTTGGGTCATAATAGAGGCCCTGTACATCAGGTTGCCATGAAACCAGTGGTTGATCGCAGCCCCTACAATAACCATACATTTACCATTGGTCACCTCGGCTGTTTTTGCCCATTCGCGTGCAAACTGAATGACCGTTTCCTTACCGATGCCGGTAAATATTTCCTGCCAGGCAGGTGTATAAGCCGCATCCTTATCTTCGTAATTTTCCGGGTACTCTCCCTGCAAGCCTCTTCCTACACCATATTGGCCCATAGTCAGGTCATATACCGTGGTGACAGGTATTTTTTCTTTACCATCAACCTGGATATAACGTACAGGTATTCCCCGTTGTGCCCTTTTCTTATTGCCATATTCTACGAATTCCACATCGAGTACTTCGTCATGCTTATCGATAAGGCTTAACAAGGGCTCGTAAGATTGATCGGAAACACCATCCTCGTATTTCATGTTCCACTTGCCGGGGTCTTTATCCCACCGATGTCCCACACTACCTTTGGGCATCACCAATTCACCCGTATTTTCATCCAGGTTCAGGAATTTCCAATCACCATTCTCAACTCCATTGTATTTTTTGACCCTGTTAGCCCGCACGAGTTTGGCAGGTACCCAGGTATCATTCACCTTTTCCAATTCCACCAGGTAAGGTGAATCGGTATAGCGTTTTACATAATTGATAAAGTATTCTGTTTTCTTTTCAACGTGCCACTCTTTCAATACCACATGCGTAACTGCCATCCAAAAGGCGCCATCTGATCCGGCATGGCAGGGTATCCACTGGTCGGCATGTTTCGCCACCATGCTAAAGTCGGGCGACATAACAACCGTTTTGGAACCATTATGCCTTGCTTCACTGAAGAAGTGAATGTCAGGTGTACGCGTCATGCCAAGGTTGGCACCCATTGAGACAATAAATTTGGAATTGTACCAGTCGGCACTTTCACATACATCCGTTTGTTCACCCCATATTTCAGGGAAAGCATTTGGAAGGTCACAATACCAGTCATAGAAGCTCAGGTTTATTCCTCCCATAAGCTGTAGATACCTGGCTCCTGCAGCATAGCTGAGCATGGACATCGCTGGTATTGGAGAAAAACCAATGAGTCTGTCCGGTCCGTATTTTTTTACGGTATAAATATTTGACGCGGCTATGATTTCAAGCACTTCATCCCAATGAGCCCTTCTAAAGCCCCCTTTTCCACGTGCTGCCTGGTAGCGGGAACGGCTTTTACCATTTTTCTGAAGGTTTTCCCATGCTTTCACCGCATCTCCATTCGCTTTTTCCTTTTCATCTCTATAAAGGTCAAGTAGCGTGCCCCTTATTAAGGGATATTTAACCCTGATGGGACTATACAGGTACCAGGAGTAGGAAATACCCCTTTGACAGCCCCTGGGTTCGTATGGTGGCAAACCTTCCTCCAATAAAGGATAATCGAGCGCCTGTGTTTCCCATACTACAATGCCGTCTTTCACATGTATATTCCACGAGCAGCCCCCGGTACAGTTTACTCCGTGCGTGCTTCTGACTATTTTATCATACTGCCAACGGTTTCTGTAAAATTCCTCCCAACGACGTGTTTTTGGGGAGATAATATCTTCAATCCAACTCATTGTATGTTCTGTTAAATTTAATTTGTACTGATCTGTCTTTTAAAAATATCGCTTTTTACAGCTTTCTTTTTGCGGCGTCCCCACAAAAGCTGGATGATCACCAGCAAGGCAACAAGTCCGCAACCACTACCTATCCAGAACACCTCTACTGTACTCTTGACTACAGGGATTTCGGTTGACAGGTTTTCTTGTGCGTTTTTTAGAAATGCAGTTAATTGCAACACTTCTGTTTCTGTGATTGGCTTATCTTTATACGCATTGGCCATGGCCGGAAAAGGTGTTGAGGAAATAATACCAATGATGGCATTTGACCCACCCAACCGCTGATGGGCCTGTGTAAGGTCTCTGGCAAGCAGACCTCCTCCGCTCACATTTTCAGCACTTACATTATGACATGAAAGGCAGGTAGGACCTCCATTTTCCAATTCATACTGACCGGTAAAAAGTTCTTCGCCCCGGGCGACATCCTCCGCGGTAAAATCAGGTTCTGGTGCCGGTGCTGCTGCTACAGCCCCACTTCCACTGCCACTGCCCTGACTGCCTATATAACTCAAAATAGCGTCAATATCAGCGGGAGGTAAGGGGAAGTCTGGCATAGCCAGCTTATTAAACTCGTTAAACAGGGCTATTGCCTCTGCATCGCCACCTTTTATCAGTGTCTGAGAAGAACTAATAAAGCTCTTCAACCAGGCGTTATCTCGCCTGTCGTTGATCCCTACAAGATCCGGCCCAATAAACTTTCCACCACCTAACTTGTGGCACACGGCACAGTTTTGTTTAAAGATGGCTTCACCATCCTGGCCATACAAACCTGTACCAACAAGGGACAACAACATCAAGGTTGCCAGTAACCTTCCCCGGTAGGTTTTCATTATCTCTTTCATCATCTTTATACGGTTTAAAACCAATTCTCAAATACTCTTTTGCTTTCTCAAAGATTGAACTTTATCAGAACATATATTATGATATATATCATTTTATAAGATGATGATCATCAAAACAAACCAAGTCTATATACTTCATTGGATGCATAAGGGTGATCACACATTATATTAATATGTTCTATATCATTTTATTAGCGTTTTATCCTTTTAAACATTCCATCCAGCTCATCTTTATTTATATATTTTCCAACCATAGGGAACAGGCTGTTATCTTCCCGGAAATAGTGGAGTTTAATTACTTCAATAAGTTCACGTGCATTGCCACATGCCGTGTCCAGCACGAACATCCTGGATTTTTCATCTGACAACCTTGCCGCCAAACCAAAAAAGTTAAAACTCAGTGCGCCCAATTGAATAATTTTAACATGATCATCTTCCAGAAGATCGACCACTGTTTTGGGTGTATCTTCTTTACTATGTTCACCCGCCAGCAACAGTTGTTTCTGCAACTCAGGGTAAATCACCTGGCGTTCCAGGTGTAGTAACGGGAGTACTTTTTCATCATAATCGTTAAAGAAGTCCTTAAATGCTGTATTAACCTCTTCTGAAAAATGATACTTCCCCTCGATAAATTTTCTCAACCCCTCTTCAAAAGCGGTGGCTACATCAACCATCCCCACATGATCAGCTTTTAGCTGTAGGAGCAGGGGAAGCAAAGGGGCATCCTCCTCCTTTGCAGGAATGGAATAAGCGTCCGGTGGATCCATTGGAGAATTTTCAATGGATTCCAATCCCCGATCAACATTCCTTTTTAAAGGATCCGCTTCCTTTAATCTCTGCCCCGTTTCTCTATCTATTATTTTCACTTCTGTTCTATTAAAATATGATTAACACTTAATTCCTGAATTTTTTCTGTCGTAATAGTACCAGTTCAATATCAGGCAAATCACATAATAAATGGCAAAGCCGTACAGTGCATACTCAGCATGCTTGGCAGCGATTTGCTGACCAAAAATTTTCGGAATGATAAAGGCCCCATACGCCGCAATAGCAGATGTCCATCCCAGTACCGGTCCGGCCTGTTCTTTATTAAAGATATAAGGAATACTTCTGAACGTTGAACCATTACCTATTCCGGTTGTGATAAACAAAATCATGAAAAGTATAAAGAATGGCCACCAGTACTGTTCTGGTGAGGTTGATTCCCGTGCGGCAATGATAAAATAAGCCACACCTAATGCTGCCAAAATTTGCGCCACTGTACTCCATGTTGTGACGCGTGAACCACTGTCTATTTTATCCGACAACCATCCGCCTACTGGACGTATCAGCGCGCCGACCATCGGTCCGAGGAATGCCCAGGTCATGGGATTAGGCGCATTGGGATTTACCGCCCCGTCAGGGAGATAACCAAATACGTCCTGGATAAGCTTGGGAAAAGAAGCAGAATAACCGATAAATGAACCAAACGTCATGATATAAATGATGGTCATAATCCAATTGTGCTTATTTTCAAAAATGGCAAATTGTTTCTTTAGATTAGCAGTAAGCTCTCCGGGGGAGAGGTATTTCATCAGCATAAGGGTAACCACGACCACAATTGGTAAAACCAACCACATGTTCCAGCCCAGGCCGTTTAGCAAATATGCACCCAGGCCGGCTCCGATCAGCCCAAATAGCAATAATAAAATGATTTTACTGAATTCCTTGACCTGAGATCCAAGAGCCGGCGTAGCATATTTCAGGTTATTCATACCAAAGAAGGCCAGGACAGTAGTAATGATAAGCATAGGCACCCATACCCATCCTGCATTCTGAATAAATACAAGGGTTCCAACAGCCTTATCTCCGTCCACTTCGGTAAGGGGCAATCCTTCCCCGGTCACCCCTACCAGTATACCCCCTGTAATCGCAAAGGGTATAAGAAACTGCATCACACTCACACCCAGATTACCCAGTCCCGCATTAAGACCCAGCGAAGTTCCCTGCACCCGTTTTGGAAAAAAGTAGCTTATATTACTCATGGAAGAGGCAAAATTTCCACCACCAAAGCCCGAAGTTGCTGCCAATATGGCAAAAACAAAAAACGGCGTTTTGGGATCTTGTAAGGCAATGCCCGCACCAATGGCCGGTACGAGAAGCAGAGCCGTTGTAAGAAAGATTGTATTTCGTCCACCACCAATGGCTATCAGAAAAGAGTTGGGTATTCGCATAGTTGCCCCGGACAATCCGGCAATAGCTGGTAACATCCAGAGCAATTGATTTATTTTTGCTATTTCCTCGGGTGTTTCGTGCGGTAAGCCAAAGTTAAAACCAAGTTTTCGCATTTGTACGATAATCATACCCCACATGATCCAGACCGAAAAGGCCAGCAACAAGGCAGGAATAGATATCCACAGGTTGCGGTTGGCTATCTTATTTCCGGTTGTTTTCCAGAAATTCCCATCCTCAACGTCCCATTTTTCAATATTAAATGACATAACTGTTTATTTTAGGTATATATTTTTCCTTTTACTAATCACTATTTAATCCCCTTTGAATCTCATTCTTCAGCAAAGGAACCTTTCGGTTCTTTGAGGAATACCAGACAGTAAAAAAAGCTGACTAACGCTCCTGAAGCTGTGATGAAAAAGAACATTTTCGCATCGACCATCGAGTATAGTACCAGGTAAATTACAGCTCCTACATTGCCGTAGGCCCCTGACATCCCGGCAATCTGGCCGGTCATTTTTTTATTGATCATAGGGATGATGGCAAAGGTGGCCCCTTCAGCCCCCTGAACAAATATGGAACATGCAATGGTTAAGGCTACGGCAACAACAAGCCACCACATGCCATCAAAAGTGGGTATAAGGGTTTGCTCGCCATCAATTATAGGCCCATACTTACCAATGATACCCATGCCATAAAAACCAATGGCAATGCCGATCATATAGATAAGCATTGTACGCTTTCTGTTTTTCATTTTATCGGATATATAGCCCCCCAAGGGTCGGGCAAATAAATTAACAAAGGCAAAGGATGCGGCAATTAGCCCTGCAAAGGTGGCAGTCATTACCTGACCCCCGGCACCGTTGGTCAAGCCCGAAAAAGTGCTTTGGAAAAACATAGGTAACATTGACACAACCGCAAGCTCAGCTCCGAAATTCGCAAAATATGTACTGTTCAGGGCCGCCACATTACTCCAACTGTATTTATCCTCTTCAGCATAACCCTTCTTTAACAAGGGCAAGTTGATCTGAAGCGTCTTTATTGCGTGAGCTATATAAATCAACCCAAGTACGATGTATATTCCCTTCAAATAAGTTTCAGGGATTAGCAGTTCTCCTTCATAAGTTATATTTCCCAGTCTCCATGCCAAAACACCCATTGCACCAACTAACGGGAATGACCATACCAGGTATTGTACCAGGTCAGTATAGGATGTGACAGTCATCGGCTCGGTCTTTTTGGCCATAGTCACTTCTTTGCCTTCTGGATTGTCCCTCACCAAAAAGAAATACATTATACCGTAAACAAAAGATACGAGGCCATTAAATGCCAGTGCATATCTCCAGCTATCGGGTCCTAAATTAAGAAAATCTTCAAAAAAGTTGATGGCTATCCATGGCAGTGTCATCGCCGCCCAGGCGGAACCAAAATTACCCCATCCGGCATAAAAACCTTCCGCACGGCCTACCATATTTGGCGGGAACCAGTTGGCCACCATTTTAATACCAATTACAAAACCAGCCCCTACTGTGCCCAGTACCAAACGGGAAACCAGAAGTTGTTCAAAGGAATTTCCAAAAGCAAAGAAATAGGTAGGGATGGAAATAATGATTAACAATCCGGAAAACACCTTTCTCGGTCCGTATCGATCGATAAGCGCCCCCACAATAATCCTTGCAGGTATGGTGAGGGCAACATTACATATTGCCAATACTTTGATGTGTTCTTTGGTCAACCAGTTAATACTATTCAACATGGTTGTGGCCATCGGTGCCATATTAAACCACACATAAAATGTGATAAAAAAAGCAATCCAGGTATAGTGTAGTACCCTGATTCGCTCTTTTGTGAAATCAATTAATTCCGGCTTATTCATCTTCCTTCGTGATTATTGATATTAAAAATAAATTTCTCCACAATAGTAGCATCTGCACACTATATTGATCATGACCTGCAACATTCCCCTTTATGATTTATATCATTTTTAAAACGAGCTACAAGTACTAATTTTGCTATAATTAATAGTGAGATCTAGCCCTTTAAAACCAATTATCAGTTTTAAATTATACCAAATCGCAAACATCGAAATGATATTTATCAGTTTAAATATAAGGTCATGAGTAACAATAAAATTAACGTCAGCATAGAAGATATCAACAGCCTTATAGAAGAAGGTGTAGCATTCTGGCTAAAAGATCAGGAACATATCCGTACTCCATTTCCTGCTTATATACATGACGATCTGAAAAAAAACATCGAAGAAGTGTTTTTATCATGGTATGAGAATCTGGAAGAGAATTATAAAAATGAACTCACAGAAGAGTTTTTAGCCGAAAGATTTGAAGGTTATCTCTTTGAAGTGGCCATGGGATTGGTAAAAGGTGCAGATGAAAAAATCACCATCCTCTACCCGTTCCTACCACGTATTGGCGATCTTATCAGGGAAAAGGAAGAAGACGCTGAAAGTAATATTACTGATCGTAAAATTGTGCGGAAAAAAGACGAAGGTTTTCTGGAAGTCACCTGCCTGAATACGGTCACGAAAAAAGAATGGAAAACGCAGTTTCAACTTCCTGTTTAGGCCAATTACACTACCCTTTTCACAGTATGTGTCATGACCTCATGCTCATTTTAAGTTTAGCCTTTGTGGGTGATATTTCCAATTGGGCCGGTAAACCTAATGGCAAAGCGATATTTTCCGGTTCATGACCCGCGGGAAAATGAGTTACAATTGGCACATCAGGTCTGGCCAGGGTAGATTCTATTAACTCGTATAATGTCTGATGATAGGCCGGGCTAGTGTCTGATATATTCGTGAAGTGGCCAATGATTAATGCCTTTATTTCCTCCAGCTTACCCGCTCGTTTCAAATGCATTAACATCCGGTCTATTTTATATATGCCTTCTCCGATATCCTCTATAAAAAGAATTCTATCACGGGTATTCAATTCATTGGGCGTTGCCATGCTATCAATCAACAGACTCAGGTTACCCCCCGTTATATCCGCCTGAATTGTTTGACTTTCCTTAAAATCTCCTTTTACATTAATGGTACTGAGTCCCGTAAAAAGAAGCTGCTGAAGATGTTCAATAGAGCTGGCATATTCTTTTTTACCAAACTGCAAGGCCATGGGGCCATGGATGGTAGGCACTCCTAATTGGTTTACTTTCAAGTGGAGCGCTGTAATATCGCTGAAACCGATAAGCCATTTGGGAAATTTTAAAAAACCGTTAAAATTGAGTTGGTCAATGATACGTGAAGTTCCATAACCGCCCCGGGCAAAAAGAATGGCCTTTACTTTCGGATGATCCAGCGCCCATTGCAGATCCTCCAACCGATGCCCATCTGTGCCTGCAAAATATCCCTTTTGACTACGTGCATATTTTCCCACCTCTACTTCCAGGCCCCAGCTTTTCAGCACGTCAATCGCGGGCTGTAATGAGCTGCCCACAAATCCTGCCGGAGAAATGATAACAACCCTATCACCTTTAAGAAGTGGTTTTAGCATCTATGAAAAAAGGGATTGCTTCACTAAAAGCAATCCCTTGTTATCGTTAAAGAAAAATTAGTTTGAACCTGAAACACCCATTTTTGCCAGGATGAGCGCGGAAATATCATGTTTCTCATCAGCATAAAGTACGATGTCCGTACCGCCTACACCTGCTGTCAAAACAAAGTCATACCCTTTCTCTACAGCTACTGCCTTGATGCTATCACCAACTTTGGTATAAACCGGAGTCAATAAATCCTCACGTTTTTTAGCAATACTTGATTGTGCATTTTGCTGAAACTGTTGGATATTTTGCTCCATCTGAGCCAGCTCATTCATTTTATCCTGCTGTATAGCCTCAGGTGTATCTGCCGGCATATTTTGCAAAGCCTGGAATTTTTGTTGGTACTCGGCTACTTTGGCCTTATACTGTTCTTCCAGTTTGTTTTGATGGGCCTGTAGCTGAGATTCTATCTGCTTGGCTTCCGGCATTCTGCTAAAGATGTAGTCTACATCAGCATAAGCAATTTTTAAAGGTGTTGTTTGTGCATTGGCTGCAAATGCCATAAACAAAAGCGCTGCAACCCAAAAGAAGTTAGTTTTCATATTCCAATTATTATATTTCAATACTTATTTTAAAACATCACTGGGATCACCTAATCCCAATTCATCTAATACAAAATCAGTGTAATCGAACCGTGGATCGGTATATAACATCACCAGATCAGCGGCTTTATCAAACATGATGGATAAGCGGTTTTCCCGCGCCACCTTAGTTATTGCCTCCCCTATTTTATCCAGTATGGGTTTGAGCAACTCCTGCTTTTTCAAAAAAAGCAATCCTTCATAGCCGAACATTTCCTTTTGATAGTCTTTTAATTCTGTTTCCTTTTCAGCTATAATTTCTTCTCTTTCAGCCTTCATTTCTTCAGTCAACAAAACCTCCTCGGCTTTGAGTGCGGCATGCATGTCCTCAATCTCAATAATCATATTTTGGATTTCTTCCTCCCACTCACCTGAAAGCTTCTCCAGTTCCTGTTGTGCCTTTTGATATTCAGGCATCTTACTCAGCACATAATCCGTGTCGACATATCCAAATTTTTGTGCCCAGGTAAACGTGGAGCATACTACAAGTAATATGGTGATTAAACCTGTTTTCATTACCTCAATTGCTGTCCAATAGAGAACTGTATTTGTGGTTCAGGCCTTTCGGCTGACCCTGGCAATTTATCAAACGGATATCCCCAGTTGATCCCTATCAGGCCAAATGCCGGCATAAAAATCCGAACACCAACTCCGGCAGAACGATACATTTCGAAGGGGTTAAACTCTTCATAACTATACCAGTTGTTACCACCTTCAGCAAATATGAAGCCATAAATTGTTGCAGCCTCACCAGTCGTCACGGGATACCTTAATTCCATGCCCAGTTTATCATAAATAATACCCCCCTTGATTCCATCCTGGCTTTCAATACCATATGGCGGGGTAAGTGTTTCTTCATCATACCCCCTCAGCGAAACAATATCATTGGCTACAATAAAACGCTGTTGGCCAGCCATGCCACTACCCCCCATGTAATACCGCTCGAAAGGCCCTACATTTATGTTCGGGTTGTACCTGCCCATTACACCAAAATGTGCTTTGGCTTCAATAACCAGTTTGTCAAAAATATTGAGGTAGTATTTCCCATCAATCATCCATTTGTGAAATTCAACCCACTTGTATTTCTCCTGATTAGGAGCCGTGTTATAATCTATATTCCTCCAATAAGAATAGGGTGGGGTAAATGTCGCAGACACCGCGATGGAAGAACCTGATTTCGGGTACATGGGGTTATCAATGCTGTTGCGCGACAGGTTGAAGTTGAGTGATATGTTGTTGGCTGAACCGTTGTTAAATCCCTGTCCATAATCATAGAAGTTGGTCAGGAAATAATTTTGATAAGAAAGGTAGGTCGCCAGCGTAAAATACGGATCGGGCCATTCCAGTCTTTTACCCAGGCCCAGTGTAATGCCTTTCATTCTGATGGATGAGTTATACGCACGATAGCCCGGGAAATACTCTGCAATGCCATCACCATCCCGGTCTTCATTTCTTACTCTCCGTAATATCGTACTATTCAAACTAATTGTGAAGGAGTTGGGTTTTTTGCCCCCCATCCAGGGTTCTGTGAAAGAAAACGAATAGTTTTGGTAAGACGGCCCGTTGGCCTGCATACGCATAGAAAGCCTTTGTCCGTCACCGGCAGGATAGGGTGTAAACTTGCCTTTCATCATATTTCGCACGGAAAAGTTATTGAGCGTAACACCCAGCGTACCTACAAATCCATAATATCCACCCCAGCCACCAGACAATTCGATCTGGTCATTGGAGCGTTCTGTCAGATCCCATTCAATATCTACCGTTCCATCGGCTGGATTGGGAAAATAGTTTGGTTTAACTTTTTCAGGGTCGAAATAACCCATTTGGGCAAGCATCTGTTGGGTGCGTATTAAGTCCGAACGACTAAACTTTTCGCCGGGCACAGTACTTAGTTCCCTGCGTATTACATGGTCGCTGGTCCGGTCATTGCCCTTAAAGGTTACCCGGCTGATGATGGCCTGATCGCCCTCAAAGATACGCATCTCCAGATCGATGGAATCGCCTTCTATTCGTACCTCCACGGCCTGAATGTTAAAAAACAGGTAGCCATCATCCATGTACAATCCACTGATATCCATCCCTTTGGGATTGAAGTTGAGTTTCTTGTCGATCTCTTCCTTATTATACACCTCTCCCTTATTCACGTCCAGGACAGCACCTAATACCCGCTCCGGATATACATAATTACCTGTCCATGCGATATCCCGAATATAATATTGGTTGCCTTCCTCAACTTTAATTTTGATGTTAATTGATTTTTCATCGTGGGCATAGATGGAATCGCTCACGATGAGTGCGTCCCGGTATCCCTTCGAGTTGTAATAGGCAATCAGGGCTTGTTTGTCCTCCCCATACTCTTTTTCCTTAAGTTTGGAATTTTTAAAAACGTTGAGTTTTACATTATCATTAAGGTATTGTTTAACACCATCATAAGATACCTCATGGGTCTTTGTTGCCATATTAATTGCTTTTCGTGGGGTAAAACCAAAAAGCATTTCAAAAGGTTTTTTAAAGAGGGTAAAACGTGGCCTTTCCCCGGTATTTTTAAGCTTATGTTTTAAGCGGGCATCATCAATGTCATTATTACCTTCAATGATGATATTATTGATTTTCACCTTTTGTTTTTGGTCAACGACAATACGCAGCTTTAAACCATCATTATTTACACTATCTATTTCCCTGACCACATCTACCCGGGCATTGAGATAACCCCTGGATTGAAAGTTTTTCCGCACTGTAAGTGCCGCTTTACTGATGGTTGCATCGTTTACCACTTTACCCCGGTAGAGGTTCAGGTCTTCCCGGAGTTCTGTTTCCCGGCTTGCAGGAACCCCCTCAAAAGTAAAGCCGGTAAGGCGTGGCAATTCCGTAAGCTCGATGGTTAACCAAACCCTGCCTTCTTCAATTTTATCGACCAGAACAGACACATCGCCTACAAGGCCGTGGTTCCACAATTTACGTATGGCTCCTGATATCTCATCGCCGGGAACATTTATTTTATCACCTACGCGCAGGCCTGTCAGGGAAATTAATGCATTTTTGTCCAGCACTTTGAGCCCTTTTACGTCTATCTCGGCAATTTCATATTCAACCGGGCTGGAATAATCCTGAAACTGGTCTGATCCGCCACTTGTAACGGTGGATCTGTTTCTGAACTGACCAAAAACAGCCTGAACGGATAAAATTAATGTAATTATGAATAAAACTTTTTTCATTCCTCAATATTTCACTTGTTCACTTACTTTACCAAACCTTCTTTCCCTTTTCTGATAATTGGCAATTGCCATATACAGATTTTTCTTTCTGAAATCGGGCCATAAGGTTTTCGTAACATACATTTCGGTATACGCTACCTGCCAGAGTAAAAAATTACTAATCCTCATTTCACCACTTGTCCTGATCAGTAATTCCGGATCAGGTATGCCTGCAGTATAAAGATAATTACCAAAACTTTCCACATTCAGATCATCTTCATGTACTTTTCCTTCCCTCGCCTCGCGCACCAGTTTTCGGGCAGCATTCAATATTTCATGTCGGCCGCTATAGCTTAAGGCCAATGTTAGTACGAGTCTTTTGTTTGATTTGGTCATATCAATAGCTTCCATCAACTCTTCCTGACAAGCTTCCGGTAAAAGATCAAGATCTCCAATGGCATTGAGCTGCACCTTATTTTTATTCAAGGTGCCGACTTCACTTTTAATGGTTGAGACTAAAAGTTGCATCAAACCCATCACCTCTTCCTTCGGCCTTCCCCAGTTTTCTGTAGAGAAGGCATACAATGTCAGGTAAGGTATTCCCAGTTCAGCACATCCTTCGGTCACATCCCTCACGGCTTTTACCGCATTTTGATGTCCAAAGATGCGCTCAGCACCTTTCCGATTGGCCCACCGTCCGTTACCATCCATTATAACGGCAATATGCTGTGGTAAATTATGTAGATCCAATGATTCTTTTAACGCGCTCAAGGCTAACCTATTTATTCAGCCTGCAAAGATAGGTATTTTCCTTCTTTAATATCGAAATATAATTGTTTATCTATATGGGTTTTTGGGGCAGGGGATCGTATAAAGAGAATATGTAGCAGTAAGGCCCAAAAAATAATACAGGTCGTTATCATACCAATTACCGTACTGATAGTTTTTATAGCGGGTGTCTCCATAGCTTACATTGTCCAGATAATCAAAAAACAAAACCCTTGCTCCAAATTCAATACCAAAATACCATTTCGGGTTTAGTACATATTTTGCCCCAACACCCAGGGGTAAAACGGGTTGAACAGGACTATAAGGTGCCGCAGGGCTCTGCATTCCGGAAAAGCCGGCTACGCCTATACCGCCAAAGAGATACGGACTTCCGAAAATCAATGGGTTATTTCCTTTGAGGTCAATAAAATTGTACTCAAAAACGGCGCTGGCCTCGAACGCGAAAACCCTGAAACTACCAGCCGGTGTTTGCCCTCTCACGGTGGCAAAAGCATCATCGGGGGCAGCGTCACTTCCTTTTATAATTCCAGCTGTAATTGCCGTACGGAAATTCACCGCTTTACTTAAATGATACTTATAGAAGGCTGTGCCCGCCGGGCTGTGCATGGAAAAGCGGTATTTTTTTGAAAGGTCACCCGTGTAATTAAAGGCACCCACACCTCCGCCAAATTCTGTTTTTTTTTGGCTAAAAGATTCATTATGAAATAATAAAGCCAGGCAAACCAATAAAATAAGCCTGAAGAACATTTATCTGAATTTAGCTTTTTTGAATCCACTACCCATGATATAGGTAACGCGCATCGTAGTAACAAAGTATATGTCCGGATCATTTTTATTTCCGCGCATATTAGTAAGGCTCTCCCGGCCATAGCCGGCAAAGGCACTATACCCCCCCGGAGTAGCAAAGGACGTGCCCGCGGTAGAATTTACTGTTTCCATATCCCGTGCCTCCCCCGATACTGCATCGGTTGTTTCCTGAGACCGATCGGCCATCGCCCGTGCCACGTCACTGTTCAACACGCCCGGATCTACATAATTCTGACTGACATCATCGATATAGTCTGTAAATAGATATCTAAAACCTGATTCAAAACTAAAATCAAGGTAATCATTAATCTTATAACGTATGCCTATACCAAAG
>JAOUKJ010000336.1 GCA_029882675.1 Cyclobacteriaceae bacterium | reverse complement strand
AAGGATTGAGTTCATTGGCCACTACTTTTTCAGCAAATGCACGACAACCTGGCATACTACATGCTCCACAGTTGGCACCTGGCAGACGGTCTTCCACCTCGTCAATCCGTGGGTCTTCATATACCCGCAGTTTTTTATAGGCAAAAGCCAATACAGAGGCAAATAATGTACAAAGCCCTACCAGAATTGCCGTTGTGAGCAGTATTTCATTCATCTTAAGCGTTGTACTTTTCTGCTACCTTAATCAATTCATCCAGGCCGGGTTCCGAGGGATTGAGTGGTTTTCCGGGGTGTATAATATTGGCCGGACAAACCTCTGCAGCCTGTACCAGCTGTGCAAAGGTTCCTGCTTTGGCATCTGCCAGAAAGGCCAGTTTGTCGGCATTATACTGAAACATCCGCTTATTTATATTTATACATTCATTGCATGAAGTACACATGGGGGTTTCTATCCAGGGTTCATCAAAGTTGAGGTCGGCCTCCTCCTCTACTACCTTTTCAACCTGTGTTGCCTCCCCCGTATCTGCCGGTTTATTATCATCTATCGCAGCAGGCTTAGCGGATTTTTCCCTGGAAGGCACGAGTATATCAGTATCCATGTCGAGCAAAAAAGAAGTAAGCCTTTCGATGGTGACTTCTGAGCCCTCATTTCTGGCATCTGCTATTTTTTGTTCATATTCTACCTTTAACTGGCTGATTTTATTGTCCAGTTCCTGGTCAAAACGCTCTTTTTGCTTTTGAAGTGCTCGGTCGGCATGATAGTTTTGCACTCCTGCCGAATCTTGCAGATAATGCCAAAAATCAAGTCGCTCTAAAGCCACGAGAACCAGTTTCCAGGAAATGGCCGCTTTACCTATTTCATTTTCCTTGTCGATCACCCAGATATAGGGCACCCTGGCAAATCGCTCATCTTCCGGTAGCTGCAGGTATGCTGCCACAGTCACCAGGTCATCTGTCCAATAACCCGGGGGTACTACCATAAGTTCATCCTGCCATTCGACATCCATAGCCAAAAAGTCTACAGGTGTAAACGGGGCATTAATCGCTGTCTCATGCTTATCAGCATCTTTACATTGAATACTATAAATGGGCCAATCCTGTCCTTTTAAGGGATTATCCGCTATATTAAACCGGCTCCCCCATTCAGACACAAAATTACCTGCGTAGGTAAACTCCGGAAAAACACGACTTTCTACAGCCGTACTCTTCCTGATTAGGTACGAATTGTCTTCAACAGCCCCTACATCATCCAGCACATAAAATAATCCCGGTGTCGCGGAAGCCAATCCACCAGAAAAGTGTTGAAACAATTTGCCAGGATCCAGCCCCGTTGATTGCACGGTGTATGTATTCCTGAAGGAAACAGCCATGGCACCCAGATCATACTTGATAAAGTCTCCACTTTTCGTCTGAAGACTACTTTGCAAGGCCAATATCTTAATGGGCAAGCCATCGGTAAACAGTTTAAAAAGTTGACTCAGCCCTTTATCCACAAGTGTTTCTACCTCACATACCACGATAATCTCCGGAGCGGCATTTAATTCTTGCGGACTGAAAAATTTCCAGTTAAACTTTTTCAACAATTCCAGTGGTTGCTGATCGTCAAATTTACCACTTACGATCAGCTCAGCCATCTTTGCCGCTGCCACATATTGTTCATATTCTGCCATGGAAGTATTAAAAAGGGCTACAGCCGTAGTCAACAGCTCTTTACTTTTCACCTTTACCACCCTTGAGTTGGTCAGGTTTTGCGCCCAGTTACTATACCCTTTTAAACCTTCATCAAGCAGTACCACTGCCTCTTTATCATGAGCTTCACCGGATTGTTGTAAAATCTGTAATGTCTCTTTGATATTATTGATCCTTTCCGGCGCCATTTTCTCGGATGAAGATTCCGGGATAAGCTGTGACAACTTTTCGAAATCCATAAAAGTATCAGCATTTCCAAAAGTGGACTTCAGCTTGTCGGCCGCATCCGGACCAATGTTTTTTTCCGCTTCCACCAACAATATCTCCCTGAGACGAGCCATCAGTTTTTCAATCTCAGCTAACCGCGGCTTTTTATTCCGGAGTGCATGTGCATGTATAGCAGCTTGTAAGATGGTGGGCACCGAATCTTCCGGGCTCCAAACCAACATGCTTTTTTCAGGTATTTCAGCAATAACTTTCTCTAAATCATCGGCCAGCGTTTTTGCTTCCTTCCCTTTAAGCCCATATTTTTCCGGAAGGCCTGCCAAAACCTCACCTATAAGATCGCCCGCCGGCTTTTTCTTATCCTCTGCCCTGGCAGACAGTGCCCTGATTGTTTCGGGCAGGTGACTGACGACAAAACGCCTGTGCTGCTCATTAGAAAGCTGTTGTTCTACCTCTTCTTTTAGGATGTCAAACAAAGGCTTGCATGAAATATGATCATCTTCTGACACCACAAAGGGGAAACCCACCAGTCGTCGTTGCTGTAATTCATCTACTTCCAATTGTTGGAAAATATGATATTGCAGGGGGATTATTTTCGCCAATTTATCAGAAAAACTTTTCTCAGAGGTGGTAAAAAACCTCCTCAGCTTTTTCCAGTAATCCTTCATTGCCGATGCCTCAGCAACCTGGCCTGAAGCTATACCAGGTATACGGCCTTTTTCTTTTTTCAGTTTTTCTTCCAGGCTATTTTCCCGACCCACCTCCTCGTGGCTTTCGATCATGTCCGTAGAATCCTCTCTGAAAAACTCGAGGATTATCCGGTCTTCAGTTGTTTTTTTGCTCATGGCATTATTTTTTCCAGCTTGCTTAAACGGCGAATTTGTCGAGTTCCCTGTTTAGGGCCTCAATTTTTTCATCTACTGTGAATCCCAAATTGGCTGCCCCGTATTGATCATAGCGCACAGCATTTTTATTCTGATAAAACAAACCCAGGTATATTTTATCTTTATCCTCGGCCAGCATCCGCGCCCGGTTGATATCGGTAGGGTCATGATCTTCAAAATGCTTAAAAGATTTGGCTGTGGCCTCATCAAGGGTTATCCCGTTTTCGTGGTTGAGCAGGCACAGGTCATCTTTGGAAGTCGTGAGTTTTTCCACCAGGTTGGCCTGAAATTTAGGGCAGCGTTGCAAGATATGAACAAAGGAAAATCCTTTATGCTCATGTGCTGCTTTGAGTGTAGCATACATGTGCGGGGGGTTCCAATCTACGGTTTGCGCTACAAAAGACACATTGGAAACACCAAGTGTTGTCTGTACAGGGTGAATAGGGGGGATTACCGAGCCATGAGGTGTTGTGTTGGAGTGGGTTCCCACGCGTGAAGTGGGCGATGTTTGGTTCTTGGTCAGTCCATACGTTTCATTATTGAATAACATGACGGTCATGTCGATATTATAGCGCACCGCATGTATCCATGCTCCTGCCCCGATAGAACAGCAGTCTCCGTCACCGGTAATCACAAATACCGAAAGGTCAGGCCGCCGATATTTGATGCCACTGGCTACGGGAAAGGCCCTGCCGTGCAGTCCATGAAAACCAAAGGTATTCATATAATGAGGAAACCGGCTGGAACAGCCAATCCCGGAAACAAAAACTGTTTTGGCCGGATCGAGCTGTTCATCCCGACATAATTTTTGAATATTGGTCAGCACAGCATGATCGCCACATCCCGGGCACCATTTAGCCGCCTGTTTTTCGTAATCCTCCAGGCAATAAAGCGCATCGTGCGTGTCTATCGTTATATCAGATTTTAATCCGTACATAGTCTGCTAGTTTAAATTTTTGATCTCTTCTTCTATTTTAGCAACGATTTTTCCAGGCCGGAGCGGCTGTCCTTCCACATTGCTGTAACAGTCAATATCCATTAGTGTATCGGCCCGGAGTATCCATGCCAACTGGGCGTATCGCCTGTTTTCGGCATCGATATAAGGGTCGTTCTTATCATCGCTATAGTTTATTTCAATGGTCATAACCTTCTTGAATTTTTTAAATATGTCTTTCAGGCCGGGCTCCATAGGTGATAAAAAATGCAGATTTACTGAAGAAACACGCAGGCCTTTTTCCCTTGCCCGATCTACAGCCTCTTCGATGGCTCCACGTGTGGAGCCCCACCCTACGATGAGAAGGTCACCGCTTTCTTCACCATGTACTTTCGGGGGTTTCAGGGTTTTTTTAAATGTGTTGATCTTCCGACTCCGCAACGCACTGGTATGCTGGTTATTCTCAGGATCGTAAGAGACCACCCCTTTGGCACTGTGAGCCAGGCCTGTCAGGGTGTACATCCCCCCGGGCTGACCCGGAATAGGCCTCCTGCTTAGTCCCGTTTCCTCATTCCACTCATAAGGCCGCACGCCCGCTTTCCACGGACTCTGGTCAACAGGGGGTGAAAACCAATCCTTACTGACCTTTGGACGGGGAAAAGGCTGCTGTCCGGTAGCCAGGTTGGCATCTGTTAAAACAAACACCGGTGTCCTGAACGACTCTGCGATTTTTCTGGCCAGTATAATAAATTGAAAACACTCTTCTATCGTAGAAGCTGCCAAGACAACTTTCGGTGTATCACCCGGCTGCCCGTATAAAACAGCCAAAAGATCACTCTGCTCCACTTTTGTGGGTAAACCTGTAGAGGGCCCACCCCGCTGAACATCTACGATGACCAGGGGAACTTCGGCCATAGAGGCCAACCCAATAAACTCCGTCTTGAGTGCTAAACCCGGACCGGAAGTGATGGTAATTGCCGTTTTCCCAGCATATGATGAGCCTATTGCAAACCCAATGGCTGCAATTTCATCCTCGGCCTGATGTACCCTGCCACCGGCATTGTGAATACTTTCGGCCAGCATATGAGAAGCAGAGGTGGCTGGTGTAATGGGGTACATACTACACACTTCTATACCTGCAGCCATGGTACCTAAGCCAATCGCCTCATTTCCATTCATCACGACCATATCACCGGCCTGTGACATTGGCTTAATCTCGTATTGAAAATCCATGTTGTCAGCACCCCAGGTATACCCGGCCTTAAACAGAT
>JAOUKJ010000335.1 GCA_029882675.1 Cyclobacteriaceae bacterium | reverse complement strand
CATTTAAACGCTTCGATATATTTGATCTCGCCCGGTTTCTTTCACTATTCCAAATCCACCCTTTCCCGCCTGGGGTACTTCACTTCATATTTCAACTCCAGGTCCTTCTGCTGCTGGCCCTCCAGCTTCAACTCCCAGGTTACCTCACCGGTCTGCTCATTGAGCTTTCCGCCGGAAAGTTTTAGGGGTGTGATGGCTATGTCACTGATGGCTGAAACAGGCACCTGATCCAGCAAATGCAAGGTAATGGCCTGTGACTTTTTATTGCGTACCATAATTTCAAAACCACGGGTATCCAGTTTGTTCATCCCCACCGTACGGCGTTTGGAAAATTCCTCCATTTTCTTCCGGCCAATGACGATGTTCTTATCCCGTCCCAGGGAAATGCTCAGCGTATCACTGAGTGACTTGGCATCCAGAATTGTACGTCCTACATAAGAATCTTCAAAATACAGGTTGGCCTCCCCTTCCAACAGGTTGTACTGATCCCAGTTGATGATCCGGGCCATAAGAAAAGCATCTTTGTCTATCTTGGGTACGGCATAGTACTCATAATGGGTTTCGATGTCATATTCGTTGAGTTCCACGCCCAGCTTTTCACCATTCGATTTGATGCTGTAGGGTGTTTCGATTTCAAACTCTACGGTAGTTTGGTTTTCAATGGTTGTCGTATTGACCATATCTGCTATTTCCATTTTGGGTGCACTGCTTCCATATAATTTACTTTTCTTTGAAGAATAGCCTCTGACTACTACTTCCTGTAGTTCCTGCGTATCTTCGGTTAGCCGGATGTTCTTAATGGCAGCATTTATGGGTATTTCCTGAGAATTATAGCCTACATAAGAAACCACAAAGGAATTAACGCCCTGGGGTACGACTAATGAATACCGCCCATTCATATCAGCGGCAGTTCCCGTTGAACTACCTCTTATGGTAATACTCGCCCCGGGTAGTGGCAGTCCGTTTTCATCGGTAATTACTCCCGATACTTTTCCTTGAAAGGCCGGCCGGGTACCTAGTGCGTAACCTTGCTTATCGTAAAAAGTATACCGGGCATAATTAAGCAACCAGGGATGAAGTTTTGGGGCGATACCACTCTGGTTGGGGTCGCCATTGGAAAAGCGCAGCTTTACATTGTCCCAGTCCACGCCGGTATTTTGGTACACATCGGCCTTGTATTTCAGGCGGATGGGTTTTTCCACGTTTTCTACCCGGATATCATAATTTGGAAACCACCCGGCATTGGCCACCAGGTAGGTAATGGTAAACTCTCCTTTGGTCTTTACCTCGGCTTCTATTCGTACTTCAACTTCCCCGGAAGGCTTGTCTTTTTGGCCGGCCACGGCTGATACCTGCTGTGTCAACCGGGTTCTTTGTTCTTTTAAATCATTGATTTCTGTACTTGTTTTCAATTCTTCAACCTTTATGGCGGAAAGCTCACGGTCGTAGAAGTCTATGGCCTGTTTCAATTCATTCAGGCTGAAACCGCTATTGTTGCCCCCAAGGGTTTTGTTGGCGTTGAGCAGGCTTTGCATTTCATTGAGTATTTCCAGCCGGGCCGATTTTTCCGCAATGGCATGATCCAGCCTGGTCATTTCCCGGTGCAGACTGTCTATCTTTTCCCCCCGGATCAAAAGTCCCAGGTAATTGATCTTATGATTGACCGAAAGCACAGTAAAATTGCCGCTGGCTTTTATCTGTACACTTTTACTATCGATATGGGGTGACAGCGCCTTTACCGTGAGGATAGACTTGCCTGCGGGAATATCCACCTTGCCTGTCCGGGTAATATTGGCCCCTTGCAAAAAGACCGTTACTTCTTTGATGGTCGTTTTGAGTTCGTTGGGCTTGAAAGTGGTATTTTGGCTAAATACAGGGCTTACGATGATTGCCCATGTCATTAAAAACGCTAATGTGTATGTTTTCATATCCTGTTGATTAAAGATTGTAAAGACATGATGCAGGGGGAATTTAATTCCATAAAAAATTCATTAAATTCACCCCACCAACTGTAAAATACTTTATCATGAGAACTTTAACATTCACTTTGATTATTATTACCCTGATGAGTTCATGTAGTCAAAATCCTGAAAGACAGACGGTTGTAGCGGAAGACAACCCATTGCTAAATTCCTGGGACACCCCTTTTGGTGTGCCGCCGTATCATCTCATAAAAAACAAACATTACCTCCCGGCTTTTGAAAAGGCCATGGAAGAACATAATCAGGAGATTAAGGCCATTATTGAAAACAAGGATCAGCCTTCTTTTGAAAATGTGGCCGAGGCACTGGAAAAAAGCGGGGCCATGCTCGACAAGATTGCCAATGTCTTCTACCCAGTCAACAGCGCCCATACCAACGATTCGCTTAAGGAGGTAGCCAGCACAGTAGCACCGAAACTCTCGGCTCATTCCGATGAAATATTGCTCAACCCGGCCCTTTTTGATAAGGTAAAAGCGGTCTATGAACAAAAAGAAGCCCTGAACCTTGAGGGTGAGGAACTGCGTTTACTCGAAGAAACCTATAAGCGTTTCGTCCGTGCCGGGGCCGCATTGGATGAGACGTCGCGTACCCGGCTCAAGGATATTAACCAGCGATTGGCAGAATTATCGGAGAAATTCGGTCAAAACCTACTCGATGAGACCAATGACTTTGAATACCACATCACCGATGAGGCCGACCTGGGCAATTTGCCGTCCAACCTGCTGGCCACTGCCAAAAAAGAGGCCGAAAAAAGGAATAAAACGGAAGGCTGGGTGTTTACTCTACAGCGGCCCAGCATCAACCCTTTTCTGCAATATTCACCCAGCCGGGAGGGTCGGAAAATCCTGTTCGACGGTTATGCCATGCGGGCCAACAACGGCAATGACAAAGACAACAAGGCCCTCTTAAGCGAAATGGCCAATTTGCGGGTAGAAAGGGCCAACCTGCTGGGCCACACTACGCACGCCCATTATGTGCTGGAAGAAAATATGGCCGAAAACCCCGGTAAGGTCTATGAATTTATCGACCAGATCTGGCGCCCGGCCCTGGAAGTGGCCAAAAAAGAACGCGCCGACATGCAGCAACTGATGAATGATGACGGTGTGGAAGGCCAACTGACCGGCCCGGACTGGCGTTTCTATACCGAGAAAGTACGCAAGGCCCGGTATGATTTCGACGAAGAGGCCCTCCGCCCGTACTTCGAGGTAAATGCCGTGCGCGATGGTGTTTTTGAAGTGTGCCGCCGACTGTTTGGCCTCACCTTTCATGAACTGGCAGATGCACCCCGCTGGCACCCCGACCAGCAGGTATTTGAAGTGAAGGAGGCCGATGGATCACATCTGGGTGTAGTATACATGGACTTTTTCATGCGGGAAAGCAAACGCGGCGGCGCCTGGATGAACAGTATCCGCGAACAGTCCAATCGAGACGAATTCATTACCCCCATAGTGACCAACAACTTCAATTTCCCTCCACCTACAGACGATACGCCTTCCTTGCTTTCCCTGTCGGAGGCATCCACCTTGTTTCACGAGTTTGGTCATGCCCTGCACGGTTTATTCTCCAACGTGAAGTACCAGCTATTTGAAGGTACCAGCGTTCCCCGCGATTTTGTGGAGTTCCCTTCACAGGTGATGGAAAACTGGATGGCCGAGCCGGAAGTATTGCGCCTGTTTGCCAAACACTACCAAACGGGAGAAGTGATCCCCGATGAGTTTATTGAAAAGATGTCGGCCTCGGGTAAATTCAACCAGGGTTTTACTACTGTCGAATACCTGGCTGCATCCTACCTGGATTTGGCCTGGCATTCCCTGGAAGCTCCTATGAATGGCGATGTTAATGCCTTTGAGCAGACGGCCATGGACAAGATCGGCCTTATTGAAGAGATTATCCCAAGGTACAGAAGCACCTACTTCGCGCATATATTCAGCGGCGGATATTCATCCGGATACTACAGTTATATTTGGTCGGAGGTGCTGGACGCTGATGCCTTTAATGCCTTTAAAGAGGCCGGTTTGTTTGATCAGGAGCTGGCCGGTCGCTACCGCAAAATGCTGAGCATGGGTGGCTCTGTCCCGGGCATGGAGTTGTACCGCACTTTCAGGGGCCGCGAACCGCAGATCGATCCCCTACTGGAGAAGCGGGGACTGACGGGAGAGTAGTCAATAAAAGTAGAGACATCTCATGAGATGTCTCTACTTTTATTGATAATGCCATTGTTTAATTAAGTTGTTATATATTGTAATTTTATCTTTATGATATACCGTCTTCCTGCCTTTATTGGTCTGTTTCTGGTTTTGTTAGCTTTTACTCCTCATTTGATGTTTACCGGGCCATCACATATTGATGCTCAGATACGGCCGTTAGCCATCAACGACAAGGGGGAAATATTATGCCGTACCTACTATTCAGAAAACCGGATGGGCGCCCATGCGCCTATGAAAGAGGAATATGGTTTTTGTGTTATTTCTCAGAAGGGCATTAGAAAATATTCTGACATCACCCTGAACCCAAAAGATTTCCCGGATGAAAGTGACTATTACGATAAATTTAAAGTACTGCAACAGGTTTTTAAAAGCTATAAAGAAGGGCAGCCACTGGAAAACCTGGGAAACGTTGGCGATGGTTTAGTAAAAAAATATGGTTTTACAATGCGTAATGTAGAACGGTATAAAGTGGATAAGGAAAAGCCTTTTGCAGAACTTAATAAAAGGGTAAATCTAATTAAAATAAAACAAAAAGCATTGAAAGGCGCACAGAGCACCCGTTATTTCAAAGACGGAAAATTGCATATTGAATATGATTTTGGAAAGGTTCTGTTACTGAATAATGAGTGCTATTATCATGAACTTGAGGAACGAAAAGCAGGTGTTGGGGCCAATTTTAATTACTACAATCCCTGGACAAACCCTGAAGGGAAAAAGGTCAATATCGGTTTTGATCTGATTAATGTGACAGGAGTGCTGTTTTTGCTTTAAATTTTATAGAACAGATAGTTATCTCCAATACCTCCAACTTCCTCAAATACACTTTTT
>JAOUKJ010000334.1 GCA_029882675.1 Cyclobacteriaceae bacterium | reverse complement strand
ATTTATCTATTTCTATTTCTTTGTCCCGGGCGAGCGGTTCAAATAATTCCAATTCCTTATTTAATACCTTAGCAAGGTCTAAAGAAGTGGGCATATTATAGATGCCTTTTATTTGCAGGCTTGCCCAATGAAGTAAATTGTCTAGTAAATGATCCGTTTCATTAATATGCTTGTTGAGTGCTGTGATTGTTTTTGCGGATTGAACCGATGAACCTTTCTCAAATTGAAGGGTCTTAATCAGTGGCTTCAAAGATTTTATCGGATTGCGCAGGTCGTGAGAAACTGTGGCAACTATTTTATCCTTTATGTGGTTACTTTGTTTAAGCTGGTTCAGAAGCTTTTCTTCACGGGAAAGATAATAAGTAAACATCAAAATGATTACAGCCAACATTCCTACGGCATTGGTTGTGGACAATATGTTGAGTTGGAACGGCGGAAGGTGATAAATGCGATAATCGCTAAAATCCCACCAGATCAAACCAATGTAAATGATTGAAACCAGCCCTCCAATGATGATTAAGGTGTTTTTCCAGTTTTCCGTAAGGATACTTCCAATTACCAGAATAAGTAATAATAGCTGAAAGCCACCTTCCTTTCCGACCAAAAGAAGTGCAAAGACCTGATGGCTAATGATCTCGACCGTAGCGAGGAAGAGCGAAGCGTAAAGGAAACCCTTTTTTGACAATAAGAAGGCAACAAGAAATGCAGGGAGGCTAAAAATGATATTAAACCAAAGGAGATGATTTAAATTTAATAAGGCAAATTCAAGTATAAAAATCAGGTGAAAAACAAAACCGATTATATAACCGAATCCTGCAATCCGGATTAATTGCCCCTTTTCAAATATGTTATTTGTTGCATTGGACATCAGGTAAATGATTTGATTTTTGTCACATCCTGCTTCTCCTTTATTTTATGAAATATAATGAATTGTAGGCTAATAAAAAAGTGCAATGACATAATAACACGTGTTGATAAGTATATGCTTTTTGTGTGTAGTAATTTGCCAGCATGGAATCTCCTGAGAAAATAATTGGCGTTGAAGTGTTTATTCAAAATGAAAGGTAATGTGTGAAGGGTATTAATCCTGCGTGAAACAAAAAGTGATAATGTTGGCCCCCATTTGCAGGGCCTGCTGCCGCAGTGTTTCAGGATCGTTGTGAATGTGCTGGTCTTCCCAACCATTGCCCAGATCAGATTCGTAAGAGTAAAAACAGACCAGTCGACCCTGATAGACCAGGCCAAATCCCTGGGCAGGTTTGCCATCATGTTCATGTATTTTGGGTAATCCGTTATTGAAGTGAAATTTTTGATGATAAATGGGATGATTGAAAGGTAATTCAACAAATTCCAGCTCTGGAAAAACCTTTTTCATTTCCAGGCGTACAAAAGGATCCAGGCCGTAATTGTCATCAATATGAAGGAACCCGCCACTAATCAGGTATTGCCTGAGGTTTTGTGCTTCCTGATTGTTGAAATTCACGTTGCCATGGCCTGTCATATATACATAAGGATATAAAAATATATCACTGCTGCCTGTCTCAATAATATTTTCTTCAGGGTGTAGTTTTGTGCCCAGGTGTTTATTGCAAAAATTGATCAGGTTGGGCAGGGCAGTCTTATTGGCATACCAGTCCCCTCCGCCATTGTATTTAAGTTTGGCAATTTTTAATTGCTGCTGGGCAGAGACCTTTCCGACCAGCAGCATGATTGTTATGATGAGATATGTGATGTGTTTTTTCACTGACCGCTCATTGCCTGCCCGGAAGAGCTGGCAGCTGCAAATGCTTCCAGTTTTCCGATCTCCTGATCAATAGTCCACAGGCCAATGCCTTCTTCGCCGATCATATCAAATAGTTCAACGGCCCGGCGTGCCAGTGTTTCTTCTTCACGCTGTTCGGAAACAAACCACTGGAGAAAATTGAAAGTGGCAAAATCTTTAATGCTGAAACAATGGTCTACCAGGTTGTTGATTGATTTTGTGACTTCAATTTCATGGTCAAGGATAAGTTCGAAAACTTCACGCAGGTTTTCAAAGTGATGTTTCACACCTGTTATCTCCGGTTGCAATGCATGACCACCCGCTTCGTTGACATACCGAAATAATTTCAGCATATGCATACGTTCTTCGTCTGAATGTTTATACAAAAACTCCGCTGAAGTAGAAAAACCCTGCTTGTCGCACCATGATGCCATACTCAGGTAATAGGCTGATGATTCCCCTTCCAAAATAATCTGTTTATTAATTAATGCTTCCGTTTCTTCGGTCAGTGAACGTGATTTTGTGATGATTTGTCTTTTCATATTTTCATATTTTTCATGATCAAAAAGAGGTATTTGGGCTTTTGCCCCCCATTTTATGCAAATATAAGCAAGGGATATCGAAAATAGCGCCTTTAGCCTTGTTTAACATATTATCAGCGGCAAATATAAATCAGCCGTAAACGGTTTCCTTCTTTTTATTTGGATTAAATCTAAATAACAAATAGATTGCACCTCAATTTATAATGATTCTAAATAATAACTTAAAAACTGTGAAGATGAAAATCATAATTACTACAGCATTTTGTGTTGTTTGGGCCAGTCTGGTATCTGGTCAGGTGACCTCAGTGGATTCAGTTACCAATGAGCCGCTCAATGCTATAAATAACGTGATCAAGGGCAACACTTCCAGTAACATTACCCTGGGCGCCTATGCGCAGATCGACTATAATCAGCCGGTGGGTGAGGGAAGAAATATAGGTAAAATGGACATTCACCGGCTGGTTACATTTATGGGGTACCGTTTCAATGATCGCACGCACTTTGTGTCTGAAATCGAATTTGAGCACGTGAGCGAAGTATATGTTGAGCAGGCTTTTATAAATTATAATATACATGACGCCATCAATTTCAGGGCCGGATTGTTACTGATACCCATGGGGATTATCAATGAATATCACGAGCCTACCACTTATAATGGTGTAGAGCGACCAAACTTGGAAGGAAAGGTTATTCCTACCACATGGAGGGAGATGGGTATTGGTTTTTCAGGCAACCTGGCCCCGGCAGCTTTAAAATATCAGGTATACCTTGTAAACGGGTTTAACGGGTATGATGGTTCAGGCCATTTTCGGGGATCAGACGGTTTTAGGAAGGGGAGGCAAAAGGCGGCTGAATCTTATATCAGTTCCCCAAACTTAAGTGTTAAGCTTGATTATTATGGTGTGCAGGGATTGAAGGTCGGAGCTGCCCTTTACAGTGGTAAATCTCAGTCTACTTTGTTCAGGGGTATAAGTCCGGCCAATGAAACAGCATGGGCGGTAGCTGATTCAAGTGTGGTGAATATACTCATGGCGGGTTTAGATGCGCGTTATCAGTTGAACGGTATTACGGCCAGGGCCATGTGGGTAAATACCCGGATTGGAAATACACCTCAATATAATGCGTTTACAGGCAGTGATCTGGGTAGTCGGATGTCGGGGTGGTATCTGGAGGCTGGATATGATGTGCTAAGACTTGCAAAGATAAAAACAGATAAGCGCCTGGTTTCTTTTGTGCGCTATGAAAAATACGATACACATAAAGATGTAGAGACCCCCTTACAAAGGAACGCTGCTTACAATCGTACGGAGGTGTTTATGGGTGTGGGATTTTACCTGGCCCCCGGGGCAGTACTAAAGGCTGATTACCAACTGTTTGGAAATGGGTTGTCAGTAGATTATAAAAGACAATTGAATTTTGGCATTGGCATTTGGTTTTAAACACGACTACTATGAAAATTTTTTCGACCATTATTTTGAGCTTTTGGATGTTTCTATTTCCCATTGACTTCAATACAGACCTGTCTAAAAATACGATAAAGAAAATAAATAAAGCGCTCGAAAGGGTTTGGCCTGGAAAGACAATATTGCAAGAACCGGTTGACGGGTTTGAATCGGTGGAGTACCTTTCTCATTTGTTTTCATTGAAGTTCGACGGCATGGAAAAAGGATATATGGCTATAGCCAGTGCTCCCAGCCGTTTCGACAGGTTTGACTATCTGCTCATTGTAAACAATGAATTTGAAATTGTTGCTGCGGAAATATTGGCTTACAGGGAGGACTATGGCGGGGAAATAGCAAGCCCCCGGTGGCTGAAACAGTTTGTGGGTAAAAAGGTAACGGATCCCTTTAAATTAAATGAGGACGTGGTGGGTATTAGTGGGGCTACGGTGTCTTGCCGTTCGGCCAGTATCCACTTCAAGAAGACCCTGGGTCTGTTGACAGGTTTAAACAAAAATGGATAAGCAAAAATGGAAAAGAAGTTACTACATCAGCAGCCACGGTATGTGAAATCAGCTATTATGGCCTTTTTATTGGCCCTTAGTTTTGGTTATTTTGCCGGCTTTAAATTTATTTTCAATACTACAGGTCTTAAGTCCGGTGGTATTGAGGAAAATTATTTGGGCAATGAGGACAACGAAGAGGCAGAAGTGATGAAATTTAAAAAATCTGAAAACGAACTCATTACAACTATTCACACTCATGCTATTTCATTTTCTCTTATTTTCGGGGCACTGGGTTTTTTATTGTACCACACTACACTTAACAGAAGGTTGAAGGCTTTATTAATGATCGAACCTTTTATTTCTGTTGTTTTGTCTTTTGGAGGAATATGGCTAATGTGGCTTGGAGCCGATTGGATGAAGTATGTGGTGATGGTGTCAGGTATGGGTATTACGGTGGGTTTTGTGATGGCAGTGTTGGTTATAATTTACGGTCTGTATTTCAGAAAAGCGCAATAGCAGAGTCATCAGAAGCTTTCCCCATGATCAAAGTATGGTTTCACACATTAACCCTGGTAGATCCTTATAAATACAGCAGCTTAGGCTTGACACCTATTTAAAACCTAACTGATTAAGCAAGGCCTTGGCCTTTCTGTCGATGCTTCGTTTGTATTCGTGGTTTTTATAGCTGAGGGTAAGTTTTAAGTATTCCTTAGCTTTATCTTCTTCTCCTTGCTGTATGTAAATTTCTCCTGATTTTAAGGCGGCGTTGGGTCCAAAG
>JAOUKJ010000333.1 GCA_029882675.1 Cyclobacteriaceae bacterium | reverse complement strand
CTCCCGCTCTCCTCAGTAAGCCTGCTGACTAAATGGCTAAAGACGAACTGTTGTTTGCGTTAGGTATAATGATCTCTAAAATGTTGTTCGCGAACATCAATATTTAGATAAAACTGTTGTTTGTGTCAGGCAATTTATGTTATTTTGAAATTGTTTGACTTCGGGGATGGAAAAACTCATATACTATTTCAAAAACAGGCTACACAACACACCGGTAACATTCAGGCGTTATTTGTATGAAAAAGTCGATTGGAAAAGCAGACTGATTATTTTGTTGGGGGCCAGAGGCGTAGGAAAAACCACCCTATTACTACAATATATCAAGATCAACAACTTAGACCTTGAGGAAACTCTTTATGTTAGTTTGGATGACATTTATTTTTCTTCACATTCTATCATTGAACTTGCAGAAGGTTTTATTCAAAATGGAGGTAAATACCTGTTTCTCGATGAAGTCCAGAAATATCCAAACTGGTCATTGGAGGTAAAAAACATTTATGACAACTACCCGGAATTACAAATGGTTATTAGCGGCTCGTCTGCCATTGAATTATACAAATCCAGGGGAGATCTGAGCAGGCGATCTGTTTATTACCCGATGACAGGATTGTCTTTTAGGGAGTTTGTCAATTTTAAGAATAATAAGAATATTCCTTCAGTCGATCTGGGTAATGTATTGGAAGCACATCAGGATTTGAGTTTTACGATTAGTCGGGAAGTAAAACCCATTAAGTTATTCCGGGAGTATTTAAACTATGGTTATTATCCGTATTTTGAGGAAGGGGTTGAAACCTATGATCAAAGGGTAGCACAGGTGCTTAACACTGTTCTGGAGGTAGATATACCGCAGGTATTTCATCTGGATTATAGTTCTGTTGAAAAAATAAAGAAATTATTGGCCGAGATTGCCACTATGGTACCGTTTAAGCCAAACATCAGTTCACTAAGCAGAAAGCTGGAAATATCACGGGATGTGTTGGTTCGTTACCTTCATTGGCTGGAAAGGGCCGATGTCATCAGGTTGTTATACAGTCAGGCACATGGAATCAGCGCATTAAACAAGCCTGAAAAAGTTTATCTGAACAATGCCAACCTGGCTTATGCCTTAACAGATGAAGTAAACATTGGCAATGTAAGAGAAGGTTTTTTTCTCAGTCAACTTTCCGTGGATCATAAAGTCAGATACCCTGATGCCGGTGATTTTATTGTGGATGACAGTATCTTATTTGAGATTGGCGGACGAAAGAAAAGTGGAAAACAAATTGAAGGAATAGCAGATAGTTATGTTGTCCGTGATGACCTTGAAGTTTCCACCGGGAAGGCCATCCCCCTTTGGCTGTTTGGCTATCTTTATTAAAATATGCTTATTTTCCGGATCCCGCTCAGCTGGCCCACTGCACTCAATATTCTAAACCACTAAACCATCTAATCTTCTATACCTCAACCAAACCCCACCCCCAACACCGTCGTGCGACGAATACACTCGTGGCACGAATGTTCCCCACCACCCAACACCAAAACTACCAGGGCGTTGTGCCTCCTCTATATTCGTGGCACGAACTTCCTGCGCGCATTCCCTCCCGCAGTCGTGCCACGATAAGGAAAGTTTTAATCTCAAATGAACCTCCACCCCAATTCCTTCCACCACATATATAACCGCGGTATAAATCACCAAAAGATTTTCTTTGAAAGTGAAAACTACTCCTTCCTTCAAGCAAAGTTTAAAAGGGAAGTTGCCACATTTTGTTCCTTATTGGCGTATTGCTTAATGCCCAATCATTTTCATTTTTTAGTGCTGTTGCCAGAAGATGAAAAACCATTTTCAAAGGCATTTGGTCACTTTCTCAGTTCCTATACCCGGGCCATCAACAGGCGGTACAAAAGGACTGGTTCACTATTTCAGCAAAATACAAAGTCAAAAATACTCGAAGGAGAGGATGCATTTGTTTGTTTCCATTATATACACCAGAATCCTGTAAAAGCCGGACTATGTGATGGTTTTGAAGATTGGAAGTATTCATCTTTCAATGAGTATTATGCAGGTGAGCAAAACATATGCGAAACAAAAGTCACCAGAGGACTTCTTGACCTACCAAAAACCAAAGAAGCTTTCATGGAAATGAGCAAAGGTGTTGTGATAAACGAGAAAGTACTTGATGCGATAAAGTAGTAGCTCCACCCCCAATCCCCAACACCGTCGTGCGACGAATACACTCGTGGCACGAATGTTCCCCACCACCCAACACCAAAACCACCAGAACATGGTACCGCCCCTATATTCGAGGCACGAACTTCCAACGCTCATATCAACGCACAGTCGAGCCACGAAGGAGTAATCGATAGAGCCACGACAAACCGAGAGCTATACACAAGGATTAAACAGATTTTACGAATGCTCAAAATCAATTCCACAATTCCACAAATGGACAACTAATCAACTAGCCAACAAACAATGAGCATCGCCATCAAAGTAGAAGGCCTCGGCAAGAAATATAAAATAGGCCGGAAGAAAAGCGGCGACCTGCGCGAGTCGGTCGGCCTGTTGCTGGATCGCTTCCGCAAGAAAGGGCATAGCGAGGTGGAGCAGGCGGAAAAAGAATTCTGGGCCCTTAAGGACGTCTCTTTCGAGATAAAACAGGGAGAGGCTGTGGGGGTCATTGGGCGGAACGGTGCGGGGAAATCCACCCTTCTGAAAATACTGAGCCGGATCACGGAGCCCACTACCGGGCGTGTGGAGATCAACGGCCGGGTGAGTTCCTTGCTTGAAGTAGGCACCGGCTTTCATCCCGAACTGACCGGCCGGGAGAACATCTTCCTCAACGGAACCATCCTGGGCATGCGAAGGCGGGAGGTCAGGGCAAAGTTTGATGAGATTGTGGATTTCTCCGGAGTGGAGAAGTTTATTGATACGCCCATTAAACACTATTCCAGCGGCATGAAAGTACGCCTGGCTTTTTCAGTAGCAGCACACCTGGAGCCGGAGATCCTGCTCATAGACGAAGTGCTTGCCGTAGGCGACGCCGAGTTCCAGAAAAAATGCCTGGGCAAGATGGAAGACGTGGCCGGGCAGGGGAGGACGGTGTTGTTTGTGAGTCATAATCTTGCTGCAGTTACTCAGTTATGCCAAGAAGGTATTTTGTTAAGTTCCGGACAGTTAAAAACGATAAGTGAGGTAAATGATGCTATTCATGAATACATCGCGATGAACAAAATCATAACCGGGCAAGAGGGGCTGATCAACCTTGATTTACGGAAAGGGAATGGGCAATTCAAGGTAAAGCGAATTCGAAACCTTGATGAAAAAGGAAATCCTGTCTCTATGGTTAACACAGGGAATCAGGCGATATTTGAAATATTCTTTAATAAAAAGATACACCCGGAAGCAGCAGCATTCAGGATCGATTTTGCCATCGACAATGAGCAGGATGTAAGGGTCGCCTGGTATAGCTCAGATGCAATAAATAATGAACTTGGAAAACCTTTTGACACATTGTACTTAAAACTTCCTAAATTTCATTTAGGCCGGGGTACATACTACCTTACCTTTTATACAACCTGGAAGGGAGATCTTGTTGATTACATACACCAGGGGTATAGCTTTGAAGTGGAAGAAGGTGATTACTTTGGTACAGGAAAAATAATACCCAGATCGCAGACCTTTATTTATTCCGAACACGAGTTATACTCCAATTGATGCAACGGCAAGGTTTTTTATACAGACAAAGGCAAAAATGGAATTACCATTTTGCGAAAAATGAATTTGAAAAAAAAGTAGCTGAAATCAACAGGCATGAACTGAAAATAGACTTAAATACAAAAGGAAAGATTTTTAATATTCAAGGTGCAGAATTAAATTTTAGCATAAATAAGCATGCTTTTTTAATTGATCGTTTCGATCTTTTTATCCAATTAACTGGTGTAGAAAATACATTTTTTACTATTAAAAAAGATGTAATTATTTACCATATCGACGGATTAAACCTTAGGGTAACTACAGCCGAAGAACTCTTTATAATCAAAGAAATCTTTATTGAAAAATGTTATAATATAATTGTTCCGGAAGAAGAAATTATTGTTATTGATATTGGTATGAACGTTGGTTTTGCTAGTTTGTTTTTTGCCAAATTGAAAAATGTAAAACAAGTTTATTCATTTGAGCCATTTCAAGCAACATTTGAGGATGCTCTTAAAAATTTTAATCAAAATAAAGACCTCAGAGCCAAGATTAATCCTTCAAATTATGGTTTAGGTAAAAGTGAAGGAGAGCATTTTGTTAATTTTAAAAAAGACCTCAAAGGGCAAAATAGAACAATAATTACCGGACAAGATGGACAAATAAAAGTTAAAATAAAAGCTTGCCGGGAAACGATTGAGGATATTTTGTCTAAACACAAAGAAGATGTTTACCTGAAAATTGACACTGAAGGGGCAGAATACGATATTTTTGAGTCTTTATTTTCTTCTACGCTACACAGCCAAATAAAAGGCTTTTTTATTGAGTGGCATGATCTGGGTCCGGCATCACTTGAAAGGCAGCTGGTAAGAGAAGGCTTTAAAATGACATCCATAGTACTTGGTAAAAACACCGGACTAATTTATGCTTTCCGCTGATCCACAACTTTCAGTTATTCTTTCTGCCTACAATGCAGAAAAGTATGTAAAAGAAGCTATTGACAGTATCCTCAATCAAACATTTACCAACTTTGAATTAATCATAGCCGATGACGGATCCAAAGACAAAACCCGGCAAATCATTGATTCCTATAATGATCCAAGAATAATCATTTCTCATAATGAATCGAATTGGGGAAAGGTTAATACGGTAAACCGTTTGTTTGAAATGTGCCGGGGTGAGTATTTAACTATACATGATGCGGATGATATATCTGTTGAAAATAGATTTGAAAGGCAAATTAATTTTCTAAATAAAAATAAAGAATATCAGTTATGCGGTACGGCTTTTTCCTCTTTTTTAGAAGGAGGGCCGCTGCATGAGCACAGGGTTATCACCGATAGCATGAGAATTAAAGAGGAAATAAAAAATAAGAGCTGTTTCCATGGG
>JAOUKJ010000332.1 GCA_029882675.1 Cyclobacteriaceae bacterium | reverse complement strand
GTAAAAAGGAAGACATTGAACTGGAAGTCATTGAGACCAAAGAATTTCAGGATCCGAACTACCTGGCTAATCCCGCCAACCGCTGCTATTTTTGCAAGAGTCATTTGTATGAACATCTGTTGGAGGTGAGAAAGAAATATCCGGAAAGTGTTTTGATCAATGGTGCCAATGCGGACGACACCGGTGATTACCGCCCGGGTCAGCAGGCAGCAGATGAGCTGGACATAAAGTCTCCACTGGTGGATTGTGGCATTGATAAAGCCAGCGTCCGGGAACTGGCCAGATATTTCAATTTGCCCAACTGGAACAAGCCGGCCAGCCCCTGCCTGAGTTCACGGGTACCTTACGGGCTGGAGATTACCCCGGTTAAGTTGAAGCAAATAGAATCCGCCGAGGCCATTCTGACGGGTTATGGATTTTCTGACGTCCGGGTGCGACACTTTGACGGAGAGGCCTCGATTGAAGTGCCATCAAAAGAGATCCTGTTGCTGGAGGGAAAATTAAATGACATTGTCCCGGCCATTAAGGCCCTGGGTTTTACAAAGGTATGTATAGACCGGGAGGGGCTGGTATCCGGGAAATTAAACAGAGCATTAAAAGTATAATATGAATCACATCAACCTTGATTTTGAACGGGAGGGCAGAACGGGCTTTCCCGAAGTAGTGTACGGTAAGTCCAAGGACATTGATTCTCTACTGGAAATATTAAAGCAACATCAAGATAAAGGACTCAATGCCCTGATCACCAAGCTGCAATCAGAGAAGGCCCGTAAACTACTGGAAGAGTACCCCGATGCTTTTTATGACCCGATATCAGGTGCTTTTATGCTCACCCCTGTTGAGGAAGGATTGGAAAAAGGCGATATCGGCGTGGTGTCAGCAGGTACTTCAGATCTCTTTGTCGTCAATGAAATATTTTATACACTGGCTTACCTGAATATACAAGCGGTAAGGATAGGTGATGTGGGGGTGGCTGGTGTACATCGCCTGATGGATCGCCTGGAAGATCTGAAAAAGTTTAAGGTGCTTATTGTCGTGGCCGGCTTTGAAGGAGCCCTGCCTACCGTAATGGCCGGACTATTGCCCCAGCCGGTGATCGCCGTGCCGGTGAGTGTAGGATACGGAGTAGCAGAAGGCGGGCATACTGCACTCCATAGCATGCTGGGCAGTTGCTCCAATGGCATTACTGTGGTTAACATCGACAACGGATATGGTGCGGCCATGGCAGCCTTCAGGATTTTGAGATTAATTGAAACAAAAAATTAGCAGCAAGTAGTTAGTAGTAAGTAACAAGACGAGCATTGCTAATAGTATTTATGCCCATCCCTTTCCACTTAACCCACGCCCACACGATAACTGATAACTGATAACTGATAACTGATAACTAATAACTAATAACTGATAACTAATAACTAATAACTGACCATTGAACACTGAATTATACATTGAGCCTTTTTCCGGGGTGGCCGGAGATATGTTTTTGAGTGCCCTGTGTGGGCTGACAAACGGCTATGAGGAGATTGAAAAATTACCGGGTAAACTCCACCTTCCCGATGGGAAAATCGAAATACAGGTCCTGAATAAAAATGGTATTGTTTGTAAGCACGTGAAGATCATTGATCTGAATAGTCAAAAAGGAGAGAGCCATGCGCACACTCATTCTCACGATCATAAACATTCTCACAATCACGATCACGAACATTCTCACGATCACGAACATTCTCACGATCACAATCATTCTCATGAACATGGCGCTCACCGGCACCTGAGTGATATAATGAAGATCATAGATCGGGGACACATCAGTGAGGGGGCCAAAAAAATAGCGCGGGAGATATTCACCATTATAGGCAAATCAGAATCTAAAATCCATGATATTCCTTTGGAAAAAATCCACTTTCACGAAGTAAGTGGGGTAGACTCTATTCTGGATATTGTAGGTACAGCGGTGTTGTTGGACAAGCTACAGGTCACAAAAACCTATTCCGATCCCATTTGTACAGGGTTCGGCATGGTAAAGACTGAACATGGCCTGTTGCCGGTACCCGCACCTGCTACGGAAGATATATTGCAGGGCCTTCCTGTATTTCGTGGAGAGGAGAAAGGTGAACGCACTACACCAACAGGTGCTGCCATCATGAAATACCTGGCCCCTGAGTTTGTCAAGCCTGTTTCAGTGACGGTAAAATCTGCTTATGGTCCCGGGGAAAAAACATTTACAGGGCCAAATGTGGTGCGCTTGTCGATCATTGAACCTGTGGATAAAAAGGAAGAGGAGATGTATGTAGTGGAAACGAATATTGATGATGCCACTGGGGAAATGCTGGGGGTCGGTTTTCAGGAACAATTGCTTGAACAGGGCGCCAGAGACTTTTACCTGCAACCCGTACAAATGAAGAAGGGAAGAAACGGTGTGCTTTTGTCCGTACTGACAGATGCCGGCCAGCTGAATCAGGTGGCTGAATTCATCCTGGAAAACACATCAACCATTGGTGTGCGGTACTATGCTGTAGAACGTAAAGAACTGAAAAGGCGTGTTTTTGAACAAAACTCAGCATATGGAAAATTTAAAGTAAAGGAGACTATTACACCAAAAGGTGAAAAAAGATTGAAGATTGAATACGATTCTTTATTATCTTTAAGCAAAAATCACGGAATGGGTGTGCAGGAGATGCAAACCAGACTGATGAAGAATTTGGATTATTAACTAAAAAGAGATGACAATGAGAAATGCATTTTTACTTACGTTAGCCGGTTTGGCTCCACAGGTTTTATCTGCGCACCCTGCTTTGGAAGGACATGCCCATGATAGCATTATAATGGACGTGCTGGGTTATGGCATGGTTGCTGGCGTGTTCTTTTTACTGTATCTTCTGGGAAAAAAAGCATTGAAAATGCGGTAGAAACGGTGGAACAAAATATTCCGAAAGCTCAGGGATTTCAACCCGGGGCTTTTTTTATGTCCTTTGATGCCATCAAAGCTGCATATCCATTCCTACCTGTACATAAACCGGCTTCCTCCGACCGCCTAACTGGCCACTTTTTTTACGATTTGTCAGGTTATTTGCCGGATCAAGCAGACACTTTTTTTTATATTGCAAATCAATGTTTTTAGCGACAACCTTCACGGATTTCAAACCCCGGAAGGATTGCGCCTGAATGGGCTAAACTTAACTACATTGTACTTCAATTCCTGATTAATATGAATTGTCAGGAAGGGTAGGTAACTTGATGGTTATTGACCTTACAGAGTAGTATGGAGAGAATTTTTTTTAACAATTAACAAGGCAAAAATAATGGACAAAGTATTAGAACTGGCCAAAATGATTGATCACTCGCTGTTGCACCCGACCATGACCGACAAAGATCTCCTTGAAGGCTGTGCCATCGCCCGGGAATACAACGTGGCCTCGGTATGTATCAAGCCCTATGCCATCGGTCTGGCAGTGGAGGCCCTGAAAGGATCAGATGTGCTGGTGGGTACGGTGATAGGCTTTCCACAAGGAAACTCTGCCGTGGAAATCAAAGTAGCAGAAACCATCCAGGCCTGCAAGGACGGGGCTACAGAAATTGATATGGTAGTGAACATCGGGAAGGTGCTTCAGGAAGACTGGAAATACATCCGCATGGAACTCCAGGCCGTTTGCCAGGCCACTCACGACCATGGAGCTATTCTGAAGGTGATTTTTGAAAACGACTTTCTGCCGGACAATAAGCATAAAATAAAACTCTGTGAACTTTGCTCGGAAGTAGGGGCCGATTTTGTAAAGACCTCTACCGGTTATGGTTTTGTGAAAGGGGATGACGGAAAGTATTCATATGCCGGGGCCACCCACGCGGATCTGAAACTTATGCGCAAGCATGCAGCTCCCGAAGTACAGGTGAAGGCTGCAGGGGGTGTACGCACCCTTGACGACCTGTTGGCAGTAAAAGAACTCGGAGTGACACGCGTAGGGGCAACAGCTACTATTGCGATGCTGGAGGCCGCAAAAGAAAGGTTTGGATCAGGAGCTGACCGCGTTGTGCCGAAAGACAGTCCGGCAGGATACTGATGACCGGGGAAAGAGAAAAAGCATTGATCAGGGGTATCTTGCCCAAACTGCAAGGCCTCTCAAACGTAAAAAAGGCCCTGGTAGGCCTTGATGGTTATATTGATAAGATACAGCGTCCGGTCAAATCGCAGGACAAGGAGGGTAGCCGCTACTTTTCCACATTGACGGCGTTTGGTGAACGGGTAGGAAGAGCCTCAGGACTGAGCGCCCAGGTGGAGTTGTTTACCCAACAGACAAAGCCTGGAGGTAATGCGCCGATTATGGCGCATTCACTGGCCAGACTGGGCATAAAAAATCATTGTCTGGGCACGGTGGGAATGCCACTTTCTGATCCTGTTTTTGATGAGGTACACCCCGATTGTGTTTTTATTTCAGTGGGTCGCCCGGCAGAGACCAATGCGCTGGAATTTAATGATGGTAAGCTGATCCTCTCTGAACTCAGTACCTTTCAGCACCTGGATTGGGCCACAGTGAAAGAGCGCATTGACCTTGTGGCCATCAAGGCCATTTATGCACAGTCACATTTGCTGGCCCTGGTGGATTGGTGTAACCTGCCCCATGCCACTGACATCTGGCGCGGAATACTCGACGATCTGGTGAAAGCAGGAGATCATGAAAACAAGCACTTTTTTTTCGATCTGGCCGATCCCACCAAAAAGTCCGACGAGGAAATAGGGGAGGTGCTGAAGCTCATTAGCTCATTTAGTCAGTATGGGGCAGTGACCTTGGGTTTGAATGAAAATGAAACTCACAAACTGTATGAGGTGACTGGCAGACTCCGGGACAGGCCTGATGATGGCCAGAAAGACCTTGTGGCCAGGGGGCAGGCCATTTTTAAATATATGGATATCAGCCAATTGTTGATACATCCGCAGGACTCCTGTTATCTCTTTACCGCCAGGAAGCACACCATGCTAAAAGGCAGGGTAGTGGAAAAGCCAGGGGTGTCTACCGGTGGTGGTGATAATTTTAATGCCGGTTTTTATTTCGGGTTACTCCATGGTTTTACGGTAGAAGAATCGAT
>JAOUKJ010000012.1 GCA_029882675.1 Cyclobacteriaceae bacterium | reverse complement strand
TTATGATTATCATATTGCTATTGGTAAAACACTGATTGGTTAAGTCTTTATATTAATCCACTTTATTTAAAGCCAAAATGGCTTCTTCGGAATTTGGTGCCATATTAAATATAGCATTCAACTTAGTGATGATTAAAAGCTTCTTAACATTTTCTGAAGGTTCGATTAGAAAAATCTCACCACCTTTATTTCTAAACTTCGTCAAAATCGTAATTAAAACGCCTATTCCACTACTGTTAATATACCTGAGGCCTGATATATCGACCACTGCTTTCAAAACACCGCTATCTATTGAATCATTCACCGCTTTTATGATGTCTAATCCATTGTCCTCTCCAATTAAATCACCTTCCATGGAAAGGTGAAGTATATTTTCACTGATCTTAACTCCGAATTTCATTTTGATTTTCTACATTTAATTTTGCCTGACAATCTCCACAAATCCCATAAAGATTTAGCGAATGATGCATAATTTTAAAGTTCAACAACTCACCAACCATCAATTGAATATTATGTACTCTGGGATCACAAAACTCTACAACTTTATGACATTCGGTACAGATCAAATGGTCATGTTGCTTATAGCCATATGATTTTTCATACTGGGCCTGATTTTTCCCAAACTGGTGTTTGCTTACTAAATCGCATTCTACCAACAGATCAAGAGTATTATAAACTGTAGCTCTGCTCACCTGGTAGTTTTTATTTTTCATCTTTATATATAAGGACTCCACATCAAAATGTCCGATATCAGAATATATCTCTTCCAATATGGCATACCTTTCAGGCGTCTTCCTTAGATTTTTATTTTCCAGATATGCTGTGAAAATTTTGGTTACTTCATGGTAAACTTTTTCCTGCAAGTTAGGTTGTATTTAAAATGATCGTGCAAATATAAAACACAAATGTGTCTATTAATAATGACTTTCAATCCTTATATTCAAATCTTGTGACTTTAGCTACGCCTTCTACCTTTTTTAATTTACTCATCATCATATCAAGATGTTTCGTATCATTCACATACAGCATGATTTCTCCTTCAAAAATACCTGCATCCGTATCAATGGACATGGATCTCATATTTACTTTTAATTCTTCTGAAATAATAGCTGAGATATCATTTATCAGACCTACCCGATCTACTCCTATCACTTTTATTCCGGCCAGAAAAGCTTGTTCATGCTGACTTGCCCATTTTGCTTTCACCACGCGATTGCCGTGCTGTGAAAGTAATTCTGATGCATTCGGGCAACCTGTGCGATGAATTTTGATACCTTCGCTGACAGTCACAAAACCAAAAACATCATCTCCGGGGATTGGGTTGCAACACCTGGCCAGCTTATAATCGACAATATCCATATCTTCACCAATCAGCAAAATATCGCTAAACGTTCCTTTTGCCTTTCTGATGACTTTCTCAAAAGTCTTAGCGTCAGAAATTTTGGTCACCGTCTTATGCCTTACACTCTGTTCTTTCGCGTTGATCTTGAATTTTTTAAAATCCTGAATACTTATACTCCCTTCTCCCACCTTAAAATAAAGGTCAAATTTAGACTTTACGCCCATAAAATCTCTCAGGGCATCGATATTGGAGGGATTGGGATCTATTTTTAATTGTTTCAGTTTTCTTTTAACCATGTCTTCACCTTCCTCTGCGACATACTTCTTCTCTTCCTTTAAGCCATCTTTAATTCTCCCCCTTGCTTTGGCCGTCACAACAAAACGAAGCCAGTCTTCCGTTGGCTTTTGCTTGGAAGAAGTGAGAATTTCTACCTGGTCTCCATTTTTCAAAGAATAACTGATGGGAACAAGCTTTTGATTAACTTTTGCCCCAATGCAGGATGAACCCACTTCTGTATGAATTGAAAAGGCAAAATCCAGGGCTGTTGCTCCAAATGGCAGCGTATAGAGGTCTCCCTTCGGGCTAAACACAAATATTTCATGGGCAAACAAACTACCTCGAAAATTATCAACAAATTCAAGGGCTTCATGGTTGTTTTGTTCCAATGTATCACGAACAGCAGCCAGCCATTGCTCCAGCTGTGACTCTTCTACATTAATATTATGTTTATATTTCCAATGAGCGGCATATCCTTTCTCCGCAATCTCATCCATTCTTTTCGTTCTGATTTGCACTTCCACCCACTGTCCATTCTTTCCCATAACTGTGGTATGAAGTGACTCATAACCATTGGCTTTGGGTGTGCTGATCCAATCTCGCAAGCGATCCGGATTGGGCCTGTAAAAGTCAGTCACAACTGAGTAAACCATCCAACAAGCTGATTTTTCCTCTTCAAGGGGTACATCTATTATAATACGTATAGCGAAAATATCATAGACTTCTTCAAAGGGCACATTTTGCTCTTTCATTTTGCGCCAGATTGAATAGACCGACTTCGGCCGACCCTTTATTTCAAAATTAAGACCCAATCTGTGAATTTCTTCTTTTATGGGCTTTCCAAAGTTTGAAATAAACCGAACCCTTTGCCCTTTAGACTCCTGAATTTTACTTTCAATTTCTTCGTACTCCGACCGTTCAGTATATCGCAAATAAAGGTCTTCCAATTCTGATTTAATTGCATATAATCCCAGCCTGTGTGCCAAAGGGGCATAAAGGTAGATGGTCTCAGAAGCCGTTCTTAATTGTTTATTTCTCGGCATACTCTGGAGGGTACGCATATTATGCAGCCGATCTGCAATTTTTATCAGTATTACCCTTACATCCTCAGAAAGGGTAAACAACATTTTTCGGAAATTTTCGGCCTGTTGTGAGCTGCCGTGTTCAAAGACACCACTTATTTTAGTAAGGCCATCAATTATTTTTGCTATTTTTTTTCCGAAATCCAACTCGATATCTTCCAGTTCCCAATCGGTGTCTTCTACCACATCATGCAGCAAAGCGGATACGATAGAGGTGGTGCCTAATCCTATTTCATTCACACAAATCTCAGCGACGGCGATTGGATGATATACATATGGCTCTCCCGACTTGCGCCTCATTTCCTTATGTGCGTCCACACAGACATTGAAGGCCTTTTTTATTATTTTAGCGTCATTATCCTTCAAAAATGGCTTTGCCTTACGCAAAAGCCTTCTGTAACGCCTGATCAGTTCTCTCTTTTCCTCCTCAACATCAACTACTAACATATTTTTATTTCTTCAACTATTTACAAAATATCCATCAACGTATTGAACTATATTTTTTTTATTACTAAATTTGCACTCCGATTTTTATGACTCGTGAGATTTGCAAAAATACCCCATTCTATCAAAATAGAAACAAACGCAAAGCACTTTGTCAGTAAAAACCGACATAAAGCGGATGTGGCGAAATTGGTAGACGCACTAGACTTAGGATCTAGCGCCGCGAGGCTTGGGGGTTCGAGTCCCTTCATCCGCACTAAACTTACCCTCCCTGTAGATAAAGCATTTGAATCATCAGGAGGGTTTTTTAATTTTATCTTCAACGAAAACAAGTACTGTTTTGGAAATCAATTTAAACAAAAAAAGCTCAACCGAAGCGCTAATTAAAGTTAGTGTAAAGAAAGCTGATTATCAACCAGAAGTTGAAAAAAAAGTAAAGGACTACGCCAAAAAGGCAAGCGTCAAAGGTTTCCGTCCAGGCAAAGTGCCCCCTGGCCTGATTAACAAAATGTATGGTAAGTCTATTTTGGTAGAGGAAGTTAATAACCTGGTAAGTAAAAACCTGTCAGAATACATCCGCGAACAAAAATTACAGGTATTAGGTAATCCCTTACCGGACAAATCGATGGCGACCATCGATTGGGATACTCAGGAAGATTTCGAATTTGAATATAATATTGGTTTCGTTAATGAAGTATATTATGACCTTTCTAAAAAACAGAAAGTAAAAAAATATTCTATTGACATCGATGATAAAACGCTTGAAAAAACCCTTGTTGATATAAAAAAGCGATTTGGAACAGACATTGAAGCTGACACCAGCGAAAGTGGAGACCTTCTTGAAGTAGATATTCATTCTGAAGACGGCCAAATTGACAATAAGGAAGTTTCCTTTCCTGTTGACGCCGTGGAGAAGAAAGAACAGAAAAAATTTATTGGCCTGAAGAGAGGTGACGAAGTTAGTTTTGATCTAAAAAAGACATTTTCAGATGTTGATATCATCAAAACACTGACCGGTATCCATGATGATAATGCCGGAGAAATAAAAGGCAAATTCACCCTTAAGGTGAATGGTGTTAAAAGGAGAAAAGAAGCGGAAATGGATCAGGCTCTTTTTGATCAGGTTTTCGGAAAGGATGCCGTAAAAGATGAAAAAGAATTTAACGCCAAGGTGACCGAAACAATCCAGGCAAATTACGATAAAGAAACAGAAACATTTTTCAATCACAGCATCAGAAAACAACTTTTGGCATCCACAAGCATTGAATTACCTGATAATTTCCTAAAGGAGTGGCTGAAGGTGGATCAGGAAAACGTGACTGATGAGGATATTGAAAGGGAATATGACGGCTATGCTGAATCACTGAAATGGAGCCTGATTACAGAAAAAATTATAGCAGACAAGGAGATTAAGGTAGAGTATGATGAGGTAAAGGAAAAAGCCAGGTCTATGTTTGTGCAGCAATTTGGTGGTGAAGAGGCCATTGCCGGGTTTAAAGACAGCCTGGATCCCGTTGTAGATAACTATCTGCAAGGCGAGAATGGAAAAAACTATCGCACAATCTATGAGCAGGTTATGGGAGAAAAGACCTTTGAGCTCATAAAAGGAGAAATTACCATTTCTGAGAAAAAGGTTAAACTGGATGAGTTTACCAAGGTTGTTGAAAAGGAAAATGCATAAATTGTTTATTTATACTGATTTCTTATTAATATTGAAAAAGTAATTCAAGACAAACAAAATGATAAACAAAGACGAATTCAGAAAGTTTGCTGTAAAAGGACAGGGCATTAGTGGCTCAGTCTTTGACGGGTACACCGGGCACATACAAAATATGACAAGGTCAGTAATAGAAGAACGCCCTGGTAATTTTCGGGAAATCGATGTCTTTTCAAGACTCATTTCTGACCGGATCATTTTTCTCGGACTACCTGTGGATGACGCTATTGCCAACATCATCACAGCCCAGTTGCTCTTTCTCGAATCTGCCGATGCGAAAAAAGATATCATTATGTATATCAATAGTCCGGGGGGATCAGTGTATGCCGGACTTGGTATATATGACACTATGCAGTACGTGAATCCTGAGGTTGCCACTATATGCACTGGCCTGGCTGCTTCAATGGCAGCAGTTTTACTCGCGGCCGGAAGTCCCGGTAAACGAGCAGGCTTGCCTCATTCAAGAATCATGATACATCAACCCATGAGCTCAATGCAAGGGCAAGCCTCTGATATGGAAATATCATTAAGGCAAACTCTTGAAGTGAAAAAAGATCTCTACGATATTTTAGCCAAACAAAGTGGCCAAACGTATAAAAAGATAGAAGCTGATTCTGATCGCGATTACTGGATGCGCGCAGCAGAGGCCAAAAAATACGGACTTATTGATGAAGTCCTTGAGAAAAAAGCAAAATAAGTTATGGCTGAAGTAACATGTTCATTCTGCGGAAGAAATAAAAAGGATGTCGAGTTGATGATCTCGGGTATTCATGCACATATTTGTGATAAATGTATAACCCAGGCTTATCAGATCTTACAGGAAGATAAAAAAACTAAAGGTGAAGAGGGTGGATTACCGAAATTCAATCTGATCAAACCTAAAGACATGAAATTATTTCTCGATGAATATGTCATTGGTCAGGACATTGCGAAAAAAATCATCTCCGTTGCAGTTTATAACCATTATAAACGATTAATGCAGCCTAATGAAGAGGATGATGATGTGACTATTGAGAAATCAAATATCATCATGGTCGGAGAAACAGGCACCGGAAAAACCTACCTTGCACGAACACTTGCCCGTATTCTTCAGGTTCCTTTCTGCATCGCTGACGCAACCGTGCTCACAGAAGCAGGATATGTTGGCGAAGATGTTGAAAGTATACTTACCCGGTTGTTGCAAGCGGCTGATTATGATGTTCACGCTGCAGAAAGAGGTATTGTATACATTGATGAAATAGACAAAATTGCAAGAAAATCTGACAATCCCTCCATCACTCGTGATGTAAGTGGAGAAGGTGTACAGCAAGCATTACTTAAATTACTGGAAGGAACATCTGTAAATGTACCACCCCAGGGGGGTAGAAAACACCCGGATCAGAAAATGATAACGGTGAACACCGAAAATATTTTATTCATATGTGGTGGTGCTTTTGATGGCATCACAAGGGCAATTGGCAACAGGCTCAACACGCGGCCTCTGGGCTTCTCTTCTGAAGTTAGCGATGTTGACCATATTGATCATGAAAATCTGCTTCAATATATTACAGCACAAGATTTAAAAAGTTTTGGTCTTATTCCCGAACTCATAGGCCGGTTGCCTGTGTTATCACATCTGGATCCGCTCTCCGAAACAGCATTGAAGGAAATACTCATCAAGCCAAAAAATGCCCTGGTAAAACAATATAAAAAGTTATTCACCATGGAGGGCGTTGAAGTTGACTTTAAAGCCGGAGCACTTGATTTCATTGTAGAAAAAGCAATGGAATATAAGCTCGGTGCCCGTGGATTACGTTCCATCTGTGAAGCTATCATCAACGATGCAATGTTTGAGCTACCCTCACAAGAAGGCAAGAAGAAGTTAATCATCAACCGGGCATATGCCGAAGAGAAATTCAGCAAGTCTAAATACAGGAAGTTAAAAGTAGCCTAATATTCAATTTTCAACGAATCATTGCGTTGAGGTGAAAATATTTAGATGGAAGGCATATCATAAACCGGACATCAGCGGTAAAAATGTTTTGACGAAGGGAGTGTTATACTATCTGAAAATCCTCGTACAATTAACAAATTACGCGTAACGCCTAAGGTAATCCACCATAAGTTCAGCGGTTTTACGGGAAGCATTTTCCGGCCCAATTAACTCTTCTACTTTGCGATAACCCGCTTTAATTTTATCGCGGTAATCTTTTTCAGACAACAACAAATTCAATGCTGTACTCAGATTAATTTCAGTGAGCTCGTTCTGAATCAATTCTTTCACTACTTCTTCACCTGCAATTAAGTTGACCAGGGAAATGTATTTCACCTTGATTAACCTTTTTCCAATAGCGTAGGAGATGGGATTTGCCTTATAAATTACGACTTGAGGAACGTTCCAAAATGCTGTTTCCAACGTAGCAGTCCCTGAAGTAACAACCGCTGCATCGGCATTATTCAGGACATCATAGGTCTCACCATAATAAATACTCACATTTCTATATTGTTCCAGGGTTCTATACAGATCCTTGGGGACTTCATCAATCGCCGCAAGCATGAAATGTGCATCTGAAAACCGGGCAATGATACGTTCTAGCAGTGGGATGATATGCTTTAATTCTTGTATCCGACTGCCCGGCAATAATGCAACTTTAGGTCCTGTTACTTTTGAGAGTTTTGGGTGTTGAGCAAAAAGGGGATTAATCTTAAACCCAGTGATCGCATCGCGCACAGGGTTACCCACATAATCAACTTCCCAGTCAAAAGACTTAAAAAAGTTCTTTTCGAAGGGGAGAATAACAAACATTTTGTCAACGAATTGCTTTAATTTGAGTGCCCGGCCCGTATTCCATGCCCATACTTTAGGTGAGATATAATAGAAGACCCGGTAACCATTGGCTCTGGCATATTTAGCGATTCGCATATTAAATCCAGCAAAATCTACAAGAATTACAACATCCGGTTTGTAATGGTCAATATCCTGCTTACATAATTTGAGATATCGCTTTATTTTAAACAAGCTGAACAAGACTTCGACAAATCCCATAATGGAAAAGTGTTGATAGTGACTTGTTATCGAACACCCTGCCAAGGCCATATCATCCCCACCAAAACCTCTAAACCGGGCAGAAGTATCTTTGGCTGCCAGAGACCTGATGAGGTTTCCCGCATGCATATCACCTGATTTCTCCCCTGCGATCAAGTAGTATTTCACAGTACAGGTATTCCGTTATATGCTTTCGCCATAATATTCAGCATAATTACCCGGCGTTTCAACCAATTTGATGCAGTGAAGGCGGCAGGACTCATTTGACTTCGCCAATTTTTCTTCAAGTATTTTCCAAATTTCCACGGCAAAGACTTCGCATGTAGCCATTTTACCTACCAAAAAATCCACATCAACATTTAGGTTTTTATGATCCACTTTTTCAATGACTTCTTCCCTGATCAGCATACCTAACTTTTTAAAATCCACGACAAATCCAGTTTCAGGATCCGGCGCACCCTTTACGGTAACTGTCAACTCAAAGTTATGACCATGCCAGTTTTCATTTGCACATTTTCCGAAGATTTCTATATTTTTATCTTTGGACCAGGCTGTGTTATAGAGCTTATGTGCTGCATTGAAGTGCTCAAGGCGACTTATATAAACTAATGCTTTCATATTTATCAATTTGGCTGCAAATATACAAAGTAGACATTAGGCTTCCATACATAACCTGTCCAAGTTCGCGTTCTATACTGAGATAAAGCGTTCAATTAAAAAATCACATAAGTGAAGTCAATAATATTTTTTTTTATTAATATTATACACCAAGAAAACCCATGAACTATAGATGATCCGTTTGTTTATATCGATATAAAGCTCGTTCATTCTTTTAAAAAATGGTTATAAGTCTATTTGATATCGTTGTTCTCATTTACTATTTGTTTATGGTTATGATGGTTGTTTATGTCATCTTAGACAACAGACCTCCTTTAAAGACACTTTCCTGGATTCTTGTACTTTTGTTTTTACCAGTAGCCGGGTTAATCTTTTATTTTTATTTTGGACACAATTTTAGAAAAGAAAAGCTCTTTGAAGGAAAGAAAAAGCTTGATTTTAAACGCATTTCACGGATAGTAAAAGAACAATCACTCGATTTGAGTGTACATGATTCATCCCTAACCAGCGATGTCAGAAAAAAAATAAACATCATACTATTATTACTTGGCAACGGCAAATCCCGGTTAAGCAAGAGGAACATTGCTCGTGTCCTCACAGATGGTAAAGAAACATATGATACAATATTTCAATCTATTGAAAAAGCCCGGGATCATATTCACCTGGAGTACTATATTTTTGAAGATGGAAGAATTGCAAACCGCCTGGTCGAATTGCTTTTAAAGAAAATAAAAGAAGGGGTTAAGGTTCGTTTTATATACGACAAAGTAGGCAGCTGGTCTTTAAGTAGTGAGCTCTTAAGAAAAATGGAGGAAGGAGGCGTAAAAACTGCTCCATTCCGGCCCGTAAAATTTCCCATGTTAACGAGTAAAGTAAACTATCGAAACCATCGGAAAATATTAATCGTAGATGGTAAAACCGGTTTTCTGGGGGGCATAAATATTGCAGACAAGTATATTGAAAGTGATCCTGTCCTGAATATTCCATGGCGGGATACCCATTTACAATTGGATGGAGATGCTGTAAACGATCTGCAGTTGATATTCCTTACTGACTGGTACTTCCTCACTGATGAACAGATAAAACATGAAAATCGGTATTTTCCTGATTATTTAATATCAGAAGAGTGCTACATTCAAGTATTAGCCAGTGGGCCTGACACCGATTACCGCGGCATAATGAAGGCCTATTTTGCGGCTATATGTTCTGCTCACACTTCCATCCACATCGTCTCTCCATACTTCATCCCTAACGAAAGTGTGTTAACAGCGCTGTTAACTGCCGCGATGAGTGGAGTGGATGTAAGTATCATTCTTCCGGGCATCAGTGACAGTAAAATTGTACAATATAGCTCACAGTCCTATTTCGAGGAATTACTGGAGGCCGGCGTAAAGCTTTACCGGTATAAAAGAGGCTTTATACACGCAAAATTACTTATGGTGGATGGCATCCTTTCAACTATTGGAACAGCCAATATGGATTTTAGAAGCTTTGAACAAAATATGGAGGTAAATGCAATTATTTACGACCGTCTCATTAATAAAAAACTGGTGAACCAGTTTCAGGTTGATTTGCAGAGCTGCAGCCAGCTTAATCTTTCGGAATGGAAAAAAAGAAGCCGTTTTACAAAAGTAAAGGAATCGATCTTCCGTTTGTTTGCCCCGTTAATGTAAAAAGGAATCAAAAAAGATGTTGCGCCGCCATGATACCAGAATCCACAGCTTCAAAAAACAAAGGAAGGCGGGCATTATCAACACCGGCATACACCATGCGCTCATTCGACCTGTATTTATTTTTATCATTAAAAAGATATCCTGGTTCAGGTATTGGCATGGCGTGTCCTAAAGGTCTGATGTAAATTTTTTCAATAGAATCCCTGATACCCGTATCAAGATATTCCTCAAGATAATTCAATGTTTTCTCAGCAATAACTTCTTTCGTTGCTGGGAGGTTTATCAGATCCTCACGCGATGATGCAGGCAGACAATAATAGGCGGTAAAGACCCTATAAGGTGATTTTTTACGTTGCTGGGCAAATGAATCTGTAAATCCAAGAAAGGTGGGATCGTCGGTTATCATTTCATTTTGCCAGAATGGCTGTGTGAATACAGAAAGGTCACCCCTATCCTTTATCACAAAACTGATGACCAGCCATGGGGCATATTTATTATCTTTAAAGAGCGGATAATCATCCGGATAAACATATTTTAAGGCATTTTTCTGGCCAGCATATACTATATTTCCTGCCCTTACTATACGCTTGGATTGCTTTTCAAGATCAATTAATGTCACCTCAAAATAACTATTCTTGTTCGCTATTGAAGCAACCATTTGCTGTGTCATTATCCGATTTCTATTGAGAAAGGAAGCGATTTTTTCAACAAAATATGCATTTCCCTGCATTGGAGAAAACAAATCGACAACCTGATCAAAATAAGGCCGGCAAGAAAAATAATGTATACCCGCCAAGGCAGAAACCTCATGAGTTGCTCCACCGTAGTCATCACGCATCAAATGATCAATATATCTAAAAAATGAAGGATCCGGATTGATTTGCTCAACAAGGTAATCTTTAAATGTCTGATGATTAAGAAAATGATACGAAGCATCAATAATCCGCGTAGGCATGGGCATTTTACTTACCCAGGACATCATTAAATCACTAAATTTCTCATTTTTTAACTGCTCAGGTAAAACATCTGGTCTCATCACCCCCGCTTCATAGCATTGTTCTTTCTGTCGCTGAGCTATAATTTGACTCCGATCATGAAATGTCCATGATTTTTTCCAGGGTTGATGATAAATCAATCCCATTTGCTCCAGCATATGAAGCACTTCCTTTCCGAAAGTTTCGGGGTATTCAAGGTCATAATGAGCCCCCATACTAAAATTAAGATCTGCCCAGTGTTGAGAAGAAGAGGTGCCACCCAGCCTATCTGCCATTTCAACAACCAGGTAATCCTTATTCAACAATTGAAATGCGGCCGATAGCCCTGCTACACCTCCACCAACAATGAGCGTTTCAATATTCCAATCTTGTCCCTTAGCGAATTTTTTAGCATTAAAGAGAAGGTGGCCACTTTCAGCCACAGAATTTAAAACAATCTTACCTGAAAGCGACCCCTTACTTTCTCCACATGATTTTAAAATTAGTGGTAGAGGCAATAAAGCTGCTGTTTTAATAAAATCCCGGCGTTGCATGGTGCAAGTTACAGCAATTATTTAAATGAAGTTACAACGCAAAGTCATCAAATAGCATTTATTATTATAATATATTTTTTATATTTTTTATTTTATTTCTTGTTTTTATAATTTTCGTTAACTACTTTTATTCATCTATTATTATATATTTAAATTTATTAAACTTTTACTTAATTTATTTACTATGAATAATCTTAAAAACAAAGTTCAACTCATTGGTCATCTGGGTGGTGATCCGGAAGTGAAAAAGTTTGATAGTGGCAAAGTAAGGGCCACATTTCGACTGGCCACCAATGAAAATTACAAAAATGGAAATGGTGAGTGGATACAGGAAACCCAATGGCACACCATTATCGCCTGGAACGGTCTTGCCCAACGTGCCGAAAAAAAATTAAAAAAAGGCAATGAAGTGGCCGTATCAGGCAAACTCACTTATCGTAGTTATGAAGACAAAAATGGAACTACACGACAAGTCACGGAGATTAACGCGGATAACCTGGAGGTGTTTGGAGGAGTAAAGGATAATAAGCAGGAGGCCGTAAGTGGGAAGCAGTAAATAGAAAGGTGACTGATGGTTGGTGGCAGACTATTTCGAAAGTCTACCACCAACTACTACCAACACAAACATGCGTGTAAAAATCCGTTCACTTCACCATATGACCTTTGGCATGACGATATCATTTCCAACCAAGTACAGGCCGCCTCCCTCAGCACCCTTATAAGTAGGGCATGCTGAAAAAAATAAAATATTTGACTATTACTGCTGCGGCTAATAACTATTAGCCCGAATTATTCATCGAAACAATGAAAATGAACACAGGACCGATTTTTTCTAATTTACATGATCGACAATAGCCCGAATTTTAGCTATTGATTCCTTATGTTCCTATTAACAAAATGATTGAAAAAGCTTTAAATTTAGGTTTCCCAATTTAAGTTTTCTTTCTGATCAGTCATGGCACCAGCCCTGACTCCACGAGGCCCCTATAATTCACATCTGAAGCGAAATAATCCGGATGTACTATCATAAGCAGGTTATACAACAACATATAATCAAGGCCATTGTAAGCGCCTATCTGCTCTACGGGATCCCGACGTAGTGTCCTTTTATATTCAAAGCCTTCGGCCGCAATGATCGGCCTGATCCATCTGTTATGAGCCATCCAGCCCGGCGAACCCACACCTAAAGCATTGTAGGTTGGTTTGTGGTATACGCCACCATTCGGAGCCGATTGTATTGCATTAACAAAAAATGATCTTTGCGCTGTACCTGTTTCAGTCCAAAGGGCGTCTCTTAATAAAAGGTAAATATTGTGATCGAAACTCACACAAAATTTCAAAAATGTACTCTTATACTTTACCTGATTTATTTCAACAGAATCTGCTATAGGTCGCCCTCTACCACGGGGATCCCCGCCAATGGCCGCCAAAGCCAACCAGTAAGAAGTGGAAAAATCATGATTATTGATCGTGTTTTCATAATACCAGGGAATATTGCTTGAGTAGAGAAAATTCCAATAAGTACGCGCACTCCAACTGACCGTTTTTTTTCTGTCAGTAATATATTTAGCCGCCAGGCTAATTCCCCGCGAGTTTAATTTTACCGGCACCTTACCATTGGGATATACCGGGTGATGTGGCCGTGTATTTTGGTTTATTGTCCCGTACCATTCAACACGAGGTATAATACTATTTACTTTGACGTGCCTTAATCTTTTTACGATGTCCTTAGTGAATCCTTTCACCTTGTCTACAAAGTAAAAACCATAATAATTGTCTGCTTCTGTTAAAAACTTTTTCACAAGCGCAAATCCAAGAAATAAATGAGCGATCTGATCAGGCGAAGGATAAATATTTGGCATTTTATCATTCGGGTTATTGCTTAAAAAATCTGACTTTATAAAAAATTTACCATCAGAAGTCGGAGTTGTTGGTGCCGTTTTATAAAACCCTGCCAGTGCGGTGGTATCAAATATTCTATTAACCACATCGTCACGCACAAAAAGTCCATCTGAAAAGCTCCTTGCGTTATGTGGGTAATACAAGATATCAGAATTCAAATCGAGTCGTTCATAGGCCAACAAGGCACTCCTTAGCCTGGCAGCAGTATATTCTACGGGTTGATTGTTTTGTCGCAACAGATAGAACTCTGTGGCTAAAACCCCAATATACCAACCCAGGTCTATTGTTGCATCACCCCATTGCAAGTCAACCACGCTCCCATCGAAAGCTTCCCCTCTAAAGGCAATACTACCTGGTATACCAAAACCATCTGGCTTTCCCTGAGGTTGGTTTTGCTCGCCTCTGCTAAAATCATGTACAATAAACTGGCTTTCAAAACGAACACGATAGTACTCGTATTTATCTCGCCCAGACAGATCAATAACCTGCGCTTGAACAACATGAGTAACACGCAACAGTATAATACCCAGACAAAAAAACAATATACTTTTCCTATGCATGGTTAGTCGTAAAATTTAAATATAATTCTAAAATTATCAGAAATTTTCCCTAAAACATCAAAGCACAATATGGATAGATTTTATTGAGTCTGCAAATGAATAAAAAGAGAAGGAGGCGAGAATTATGTGCTACTTACCACTATAAAGTAGGTATACTTTTTCCATCTACTTTATTTAATAACCGAATTAAACGTATTAAAAAAAACAGGCCAGGGAATAACGATATACTGGCGGTTTAAATTCATCGGAGAGCCGCCTAAACAGACTCTTGAAATAGGCAACGCAGGGATGTCATTGAGCCTCAAACGCCCCTGAGGGACTTATAACAGAAGGCGTGAATTTTAATAGATCAGGAAATAAGTCAAAAAAAAGTAGCATCATTAAAGGGTTCTACTATCTGGCAAAAGGTTTCATCAATAAATTAAGGATCGATAATTGCGGGCTGAACAGATACTGGGAAACCTAATCCAATATGAACACTAATTATTGGTTTATTTCGAAAGGCTTTCCCTATTTTTGTTATTTAAAAGTGAACAATGCGTTACAGTTATTTAATATTCTTCTTATTCATATTTTCCTTGCAACATATGTCATGTCGTTCTGTACAGGGAACAACAGTTACTGTTGTTAAACCAATAAAACGGAAAACGTTTTATAATCCAGGTAAACACAAACAATTAAAACGAACCAAAAAGGTAAAAATGAAAAGTTGATCTAAAACATGAGCAAAAAAAAACCGATAGTAATAAAACTATCGGCTTTTTTTAATATCTAACTGCTATGATTACACTTTAATCTCCACATCAACACCACTCGGCAATTCAAGTTTCATTAAAGCATCAACAGTTTTTGTGCTATTAGAATAAATATCGACTAGTCTTTTATAAGTACATAGCTGATACTGCTCTCTTGACTTTTTATTCACGTGAGGCGAGCGCAATACGGTGAATTTTTCTTTCACAGTAGGCAATGGAATAGGCCCATTTACTACTGCTCCTGTTGTTTTTACAGCCCTTACAATCTTTTCTGAAGATTTGTCAACCAGATTATGATCGTACGACTTAAGTTTAATTCTAATTTTCTGATTCATCCTTCAAAAGTTTTAACTTACTGCTACTCCTTGTGTATCGGCAATGATACTATCTGCCAGATTTTTAGGAACAGGAGCATAATGAGAAAAAGTTAATGATGCTGCAGCCCTACCCGAGGTAATCGTTCTTAAAGCTGTAACATATCCAAACAGTTCGGCCAAAGGCACATCTGCTTTTATTATTTGCGCGCCACCTTTCATGTCAATACCTTTCATTATTCCACGCCTTTTATTCAGGTCGCCGGTCACTGATCCGGTATATTCATCTGGTGAAACTACTTCGACCCCCATAACGGGTTCTAGTAGTTGTGGCTTTGCCTTTTTAGCAGCCTGTTTAAATCCAAGTCGGGCGGCCATTTCAAATGATAGTGAATCTGAATCGACATCGTGGAAAGAACCGTGAAACAATTTCACATACATCCCTTCCAAAGGATACCCTGCCAAAGGACCATTGTTCATCGCTTCTCTAAATCCTTTTTCAACAGCAGGAATAAATTCACGAGGAATAACACCTCCAACAATTTTATTGTCAAATTCAAGACCGACTTTACCATCTTTGGCAGGCCCTATTTCAAAAACAATATCCGCGAACTTACCACGTCCACCTGATTGCTTTTTATAAACCTCTTTATGTTCGATATCCATGGTGATTGCCTCTTTATAAGCAACCTGAGGCGCACCCTGGTTTATTTCCACCTTAAATTCTCTTTTCAAACGATCGATAATAATCTCCAGGTGAAGCTCACCCATACCTCTTAAAACAGTCTGACCTGTTTCCTGATTGGTATTCACCTGAAGTGTAGGGTCTTCTTCTACTAATTTGGAAATTGCTACCCCTAATTTATCGACATCAGCCTGAGTTTTTGGTTCGATCGCATAACCTATAACAGGTTCAGGGAACTGCATTGACTCAAGAATAATTTCTTTGCCACTTTCCACCAGCGTGTCTCCAGTTTTGATATCCTTAAAGCCCACACCTGCGCAAATATCACCTGCTTCAACCTTATCAATAGGGTTCTGCTTATTTGAATGCATTTGCAACAGGCGTGATATTCTTTCTTTTTTTCCTGTTCTCATATTATACACATAAGAACCGGCATCCAAAGTACCTGAATAAACCCTAAAGAAACACAAACGTCCTACGAAAGGATCAGTAGCTATTTTAAAAGCCAATGCTGCAAAAGGCTGAGTACTGTCAGCCAGGCGCTCTACTTCCTCTTCTGTTTTTGGGTTTATTCCCACTACGGGAGGCAGATCCAAAGCTGAAGGTAGGAATTCACATACTGCGTCCAGTACAGCTTGCACTCCTTTATTTTTAAAGGCAGATCCACATAATACCGGAGAAAAAGACATGTCAATAACCGCTTTTCTGATAGCGGCTTTCATCTCATCTGCCGTGATAGAATCCGGATCATCGAAAAACTTTTCTAACAGTGCATCATCGTATTCGGCAACACTTTCCACCAGTTTTTGACGCCATTCAATAACCGTTTCCTTTAAATCTTCAGGTATGTCGATAACATCATATGTCATCCCCTGATCTTCGTCATTCCAAATAATCGCCTTATTGGTAATCAAATCGACAACACCCTTGAATGTTTCTTCTGCTCCAATAGGCACCTGTAAGGGGACAGGGTTTGCCCCAAGTTTTTCTTTTATATCGGCAACCACATGAAAGAAGTCTGCACCTGCCCTGTCCATTTTATTCACAAAGCATATTCTTGGTACTTTGTATTTATCGGCTTGTCTCCAAACAGTTTCAGATTGTGGTTCTACACCAGAAACTGCACAAAACAGTGCTACAGCACCATCTAACACACGTAAAGAACGTTCAACCTCTACAGTGAAGTCGACGTGTCCCGGTGTGTCAATGATATTGATTCTGTATTCCGCAGTATTATCAAGTGTTTGTCCCTGATCGGTGGGGTATTTCCAGAATGTAGTGGTGGCTGCAGAGGTAATAGTAATACCACGTTCCTGCTCCTGCTCCATCCAGTCCATCGTTGCTGCACCATCATGCACCTCTCCGATTTTATGACTGATTCCTGTATAATACAGGATTCGTTCAGTTGTTGTTGTTTTACCAGCATCGATGTGTGCCATGATGCCGATATTTCTCAAATACTTAAGGTCTTTTTTTGCCATTATAATTATTGACTTTACCCCTGTTTAAAATCTAAAATGCGAAAATGCCTTATTGGCTTCTGCCATTCTGTGTGTATCATCTTTCTTTTTCACTGCAGCACCTTCACCATTAGAAGCGGCCAGTATTTCAGCTGCCAGACGATCAACGATTGTTTTTTCACCACGTTTTCTGGCGAACATAATCAACCATTTAATCCCCAGGTTTACTTTACGGGTAGGTCTTACTTCAAGAGGAACCTGAAATGTAGCTCCACCTACTCTTCTACTTTTCACTTCTACGTGGGGCATAACATTATCTAATGCTTTTTTCCACACATCAAGGCCATCTTCCCCTGATTTGTCGCTTACCTTTTCTATAGCATTGTAAAAAGTATCATATGACAGGTTCTTCTTTCCCTGTATCATAAGGTAATTCACAAACTTCGTTACCAGTGTATCTTTATACTTTGGATCAGGTAAAAGATAGCGTTTTTTTGGAGTTCCTTTTCTCATTGCTTGCTATTATTTTTTAGGCTTTTTAGCACCATATTTAGACCTTCTTTGCAGTCTGCCACTTACGCCGGCAGTATCCAGGGCACCACGAATAATATGATAACGTACACCTGGAAGATCTTTCACACGACCACCTCTAATTAAAACTATAGAGTGTTCCTGTAAATTATGACCTTCACCCGGAATATACGCATTCACTTCTTTTCCATTGGTAAGTCTTACCCTGGCCACCTTTCGCATTGCTGAATTAGGCTTTTTAGGTGTTGTAGTATATACTCTTGTACATACACCTCTTCGTTGAGGACAAGAGTCCAACGCCGGGGATTTCGATTTCGATGTCAGGGTTTTTCTTCCTTTCCTGACCAATTGCTGTATAGTAGGCATTAACTAAAAAATTTAAATCTATTAAACCGCCTTAATTTTTAGGAGTGCAAAGGTATAAATAAGTAACGAACATAAAAATTATTTTTCATTCATTTTATTTTTACGCTTCACCCACCGTACCTCCGAAGTTTATTGGAAACTTCGGAGCTTCTTCTGTTTTCTTAATTGGCCCAAAGGTATTCTCAAATTTATGAATATTATCTTCCAGGGCCTGCAATAATCTTTTTGCATGTTCCGGAGTAATAACAATTCTTGATTTAACTTTTGCTTTAGGCACCCCGGGCATAAGCCTGATAAAATCAATAACAAACTCGCTGTTGGAGTGTGCGATCATCGCCAGATTGGCATATACACCTTCAGCAATATCTTCAGACAACTCAATATTTATCTGATTCTGCCCCTGAGGCTTTTTCTCATCTTCTGCCATACCTATTGATTTTCTATTACTACTTCTTCTGTTTTACCTTTCTTCCCAGAGGAAACTAGTGTTTCATACTCTTCTTTTGAGCCAACAAAGATATTTTCAAATTTTCTTTGTCCAGTACCTGCAGGTATCAAATGGCCTACAATTACATTTTCTTTCAATCCGACAAGGTGATCAGCTTTTCCGCGAATGGAGGCTTCACTGAGCACCTTAGTGGTTTCCTGAAATGATGCTGCAGACAAGAAGCTTTCCGTCTTTAAGGAAGCCTGTGTAATCCCCTGTAATGTAGGTGCTGACACTGCTGACATGGCATCCCTCACCTGAACGAGTTTAAGGTCTTTCCTTCTCAGCTGAGAATTTTCATCCCGCATTTCACGTTCACTAATAATTTGTCCCGGCTTTAGCTTGTTTGAATCCCCTGAATCCATGACAATTTTCTTGTCCAATACACGGTCATTTTCTTCCCGGAAAGTGAATTTATCAACATTTTCTCCCTGAAGGAATATGGTATCTCCGGAATCCAGAATAATCACCTTTTGCATCATTTGGCTTACAATAGCCTCAATATGCTTATCATTGATT
>JAOUKJ010000331.1 GCA_029882675.1 Cyclobacteriaceae bacterium | reverse complement strand
GAAAAGTTACTTATGAAAGGTGTGAAAGACATTGTCCGGATATCAGACGGCCGGATGAGTGGTACGGCTTTTGGTACAGTGGTACTTCATGTTTCACCTGAATCGGCAGTGGGGGGAAACCTGGCCCTGGTGCAGGAAGGGGATATGATTGAATTGGACGTGGATAAGGGTAAACTTCACCTGGAAGTCAGTGATGAGGAACTGGCTGAGCGGCGAAAAAACTGGAAACCTATAGACCTGGGGTACAACAGAGGGTATGTCAACCTGTATATTAAAAACGTGGAACAGGCCCATCAGGGTGCTGACCTGGATTTTTTGCGCGGAAAGTCAAGCAGTGAAGTGAAAAGAGATTCTCATTAATTTGGTATTTTTAACTTCCCGTAGTAAATCGTGTCGAAATAGTGAATTATTTTAATGTGAAAGAATTATGACAAAAAGAAGAGAGTTTTTAAAGGCCGGTGCGTGTATGGCAGCAGGCAGTTTATTGGCACCCGGTGTTTTTGCGAATGCCTTTGATCTGAAGAAAAAGAAAGGCATAGGCGTACAGGTGTATTCAGTGCGTAATGAACTAAAAGAAGACTTTAATGGGTCGATGAAAAAACTGGCCGATATCGGCTATAAGTATATTGAAGGTTATGGACTGGGCCTTGATGGTAAGTTCTTTGGCACAATGGCCCCCGCTGATTATAACAAGGTGGTGACTGATCTGGGTATGCAACTGGTGGCCACGCATTGCCGGTATTTCACTAAAAATGACGCCCAAAAAATGGTGGAAGCTTCCAAAGCGGCCGGCATTGAGTACTTAATCATACCCTCGTTGCCCAATGAACTAAAGGCCAGTGTAGATACCTATAAACAGGTGGCCCAAAACCTCAATGAAGTAGGCGAAGTTTTTAAAAGTGCCGGGGTGAAATTCGGCTATCACAACCATGGCTTTGAATTTGAAGAGAAGAGCGGTCAAATACCCATGGAAATATTGATTTCAGAAACAGAAAAAGAGCTCGTCACTTTTGAAGCTGATCTGTTTTGGGTTAATAAGGGAGGTTATGACCCGGTGAAGCTGGTCAATAAGTTCCCGGGTAGAATAGGACTTTATCACATTAAGGATTCTACAGCCGACCTGGATCAAACAACAGTGGGTTCGGGAATTATTGATTTTGAGACACTACTCAAACTGAAGGGTAAGGCCGGCCTGGATTACTACTTTGTAGAAGACGAACGTGAAGAGGATCCTTTTGGAAATCTGGAAAAGGCTTTTCAGTATTTGAATACTGCCAAATTCGGATAACAGGACTTTTGTAATTTTCTTTTTCGCATTTTAGTATGCGAAAAAGAAAATTATAGTTTCAATGGCCAGGATTGCAATCTGCGTACAACAATTTACGCACAAAAAGTGAGTAATAATACTAATGTTTTTGTCATTTATTCAATGAATATCATAATACTGTTGAATTACATCTAAATTGCAAGCACAATTACTCAAAGCTTATTGTTTTCAACGATGTACTGGTTTTTAAAGGGAAATATCATCCTGTAAATCATTCCAATTTCATTTTATTCGCAATTAGTTTTAAGGTATTGTCTGAAGTTCATCACAAAGATTTATAACGTGAAAAGCGAAACAATAACAAGTGTTTGAAAATGAATAAAATTTCATACCTTCTGGTTTCTATTTTGGTATTGGTTGTTGTGATTGTCAATAGTATTACCATTACCATTCTTTATAATACGGCCTTTGTTCGGGAAAGTGAACAATTGACGATTACTGCCCGGAGCCAGGCCAATATGATTGATGCTGTTGCCAGGTATGATCGTGCAAACCTGGACAAGGAAGATAAATCTGTTGCGGAAAAAGCCACACTAAGTCAACTGTTAGATGCGCATCGGAATTTCGGAACTTTTGGTGAGACAGGAGAATTTACGGTTGCCCGGTTAGACGCTAATCATATTATTTACCTTTCACCGCATCGCTTTGAAGACAAATTTGGGACAAAAGAGTACCATCAACCGATTAATTTGGGTAGCCCTTATGCTATCGCCATGCAAAAAGCCCTGAATGGCCAATCAGGTACCGTAGTAGCCTCTGATTACCGAGGAATGATTACGCTGGCAGCTTACGAATATGTCCCGGGCCTTGATTATGGGGTCGTAGCCAAAATGGACTTAAGCGAGATAAGAAGGCCTTTCATACGTGCCGGGTTGATATCCAATATTGTTGCCATTCCACTTGTAATTATTGGTGCCTTTTTTCTTTTACATATTAATAAACCCGTTGTACAACGGTTAAGGGAAAGTGAAGATTATAACCGGGTTTTGTTTGAAACGTTGCCGGTAGGATTGGCCCTGTGCCGTATGGATGGAACACTGGTTGATGTTAATCCCGCATATGCAGATATTATTGGCCGAAGTATCGAGGAAACCAAAAAGTTAAGTTATTGGGAAATTACACCACAGGATTATGCCCCGGATGAGGAAATACAGCTGAAAAAATTAAATACTAGTGGTCATTATGGGCCTTATGAAAAAGAATATCTCCATAATGATGGCCAAAGGGTACCTGTAAGCCTGATAGGGCAGGTTGTAGAACTTAATGGCGAAAAATACATATGGTCGAGCGTTGAAGATATCACACAAAGACGTTTAGCTGAAGAGAAGGTGCGGGGACTAAATTCCGAATTGGAAAGGCGTGTGAAAGAACGAACCATTGAACTTGAGGATACACTGGATCGGTTAAAGCAAACCCAGTCACATCTGGTACATGCCGAAAAAATGGCTTCCCTGGGCCAACTTACAGCGGGAATAGGGCATGAGATAAATAATCCGGTCAATTTTATTCATGCGGGAATACATGCATTACAAGAAAATATTGAAGATATACGCAATGTTTTGAGAAAGTATGATGCTGTGGATGTTAAGGACCCAGTACCTTCCCTTCTTGAAATCAGGGAATACAAAGATGAAATACAGTACAATAAAATTTTAGATTTTATAGATAGAAACATTGGTAATATTAAAAATGGAGTGAGCAGAACTGTGAAAATCATTGATGGGCTTCGTGTTTTTTCTCAGGGTGATTCAGAACAAATGATAAGTGCCGATATACATCAAAATATGGAGGCCACACTGATCATGCTTCATGCAAAATATGTAGACCGAATAGAGATAGTTAAGGACTACGGAAAGTTGCTGGAAATTCTTTGCTATCCCGGGCAACTCAATCAGGTATTTGCCAATATACTGGCAAATAGTATCGATGCTGTAAATGGATATCAAAAGCCGGGTGAGGGAGTAATAAAAATTTCCACTTTTCTGAATAAAGATGCTAGGGAGGTAACAGTTAAAATACAAGACAATGGACCAGGCATTGAAAAAGAAATACTAGACCGTATATTTGAGCCATTTTTTACAACAAAAAAGGTAGGTGAAGGAACAGGCCTTGGCTTATCTATTAGTTATAGCATAATGCAAAACCATCAGGGTAAACTGTTGGTTAATTCTGTTCCTGGACAGGGTGCCACCTTTTCAATAGTTATTCCCGTGATACGGGTAAACGACAAATAATATCGCAGTGCCTTTTAGTTAATCCAAATTTGGGATAGCCCTTCAAGGATTCAAAAACCTTGAAGGGTTGAAATTGCTATTAACAAAACGACAATGAATAATAATATGTATTTAATTTTTTTAAATGTTTTGCAGTTATTTGCACCATGAAAATGAAAAGTGCTTTGTTATTGCTGTCAGGGATCCTTTTATTTAAAGGGGCAACATTTGCACAGGGGAGCAATGGTGGTGGTGACAACCGCAATAATTATCAGATTTCGATTGGGCGGGTAAATGAACAGATTGTCGTTGACGGTGACTTGCTTGAAAGTACCTGGCGAAGTGCATCAGCTGCCACTGATTTCTGGATGAGCTTTCCGGTGGATGACGAGCGGGCCAACCCGGAAATTCAGACAGAGGTGCGTATGGCCTATGATGATAATTTCATCTATTTGGGTGTTACATGCCATGGAGATGATAGTTACGTTATTCAGACCCTAAAGCGGGATAAAGATTTTTGGAGTGGAGATGCTTTTGCTGTGGTTTTTGATCCGGTAGGTGAGCGTACCAATGGTTTTGTATTTGGCGTTAATCCGGCGGGTGTTCAACTGGAAATGCTTAACAGCGGCCAGTCTCAACGACGAAGTACCGATACACGCCGGCCACCACAGGGAATAAATATAGCCTGGGATAATAAATGGTTTTCGGAAGTGAAAAATTATCCGGATAAATGGACCATTGAAATTGCCATTCCTTTCAAAACGCTGCGTTATGATGAAGAAAAAGGGAATTGGGGTATTAATTTCACCCGCAGCGATAAAAAATCCAACAGTTTCCACAGTTGGGCCCCGGTGCCCATACAGTTTATGACCATCGACCTGGGGTATACGGGATCATTAGCATGGGACACTCCGCCAATAAAACAAAAGGGCAATGTTTCTGTGATACCTTATGCTTTGGGTGCTACCAGTAAAAATTTTGAGGAGAACACAGATCCCGAAAGCAACTTCAGGGCCGGGTTCGATGCCAAAGCAGCTGTTACATCAAGCCTGAATCTTGATCTGACGGTTCTTCCGGACTTCTCACAGGTAGATGTAGATGAACAAGTGACCAACCTGACGCGTTTTAATATTCGTCTTCCTGAAAAAAGACTCTTTTTTTTAGAGAACAGTGATATCTTTGAGGATTTTGGCATACCTCCAATGAAACCATTTTTTTCAAGGCGTCTCGGATTAGATGAAGACGGTAATGCTATTCCCATACTTTATGGAATGCGTTTGAGTGGGAATGTTAATAAAAACCTGAGAATGGGATTGATGAACCTGCAGACCAAAGAAACGGCTGAGTTCCTTTCTCAGAACTATTCTTCATTCGCACTTCATCAGCGTATATTTAAGCGCTCTGTCATAAAGGGTTATTTCCACAATCGCAATGCATTACAGGCCGGGGGTGCAGACTACAGCCGGGCAGGCAGCCTGGAGGCCCTGCTGCAGTCAGAAGACGGCCGATGGAGAGGATTTGGGGGGTATGGGAAAGCGTTTACGCCGGGAACATCTGGCAGTAATTACTTTT
>JAOUKJ010000330.1 GCA_029882675.1 Cyclobacteriaceae bacterium | reverse complement strand
AACATAAGGCTGGTTCTTGCGATAGGCCTGGCGATTCCCATTTCGGTACTTACGGCCTTCAATTTTTTTTATGCCTATAATATATCCATCAACAGCCTTACACTGGTGGGAATGGCCCTGGCGTTGGGTATGTTGGTCGACAACAGCGTGGTGGTGCTGGAAAATATTTACCGCCACGCCTCCCGGGGAAAAAGCCGTGGAGAAGCGGTGGTGCAGGGCGCTTATGAGGTGCGTCGCTCTATTGTGGCAGCGACACTCACCACGGTGACTGTCTTTTTGCCCTTTCTGTTTTCATCTGATTTTTATGTGAAGATCATCGGCCAGCATGTGGGTGTCTCCATCATCTCTACGATGGTGGTGTCGCTTTTTGTGGCCTTACTGCTCATCCCGATGGTGGCCTATGTTTTTGTGGGCAGCGCCAGCAGTGAAATGTTTAAAAGAGTGTCCATCCACAATTCCCTGATACGGGCTTACATCGTCCTGTTGAAAGGGTGTATGCGTTATCCCTTGCGTACAGTCATTTGGGCCGTTGTCAGCTTCTTTGTGGTCATATTGCTCAGTATTACCGTAAGCATGAACACATTACAGGAAGTAGAGAGCGATCAATTGGAGGTGCAGGTGACTATGCCGGGTGGCGCTGACCTGGAGCGTACCGATGGAACCGTTGCAGAAATAGAAAAACGGCTGGGTCATATCGATGAAATTCAGGACATCATATCCAACATTCGTGAAGAAGATGCTGTTGTTCAATTGAAACTCAGGGAAGACTATTCGGAGATTAACGACCGTAATATCGCAGGCCTGCGCGCAGAGATTATCCGATCTACGGAAGGGATTCAGGATGCAGAGGTTAGTGTGAACAGCAGTCTCGATACGGGTACAGGATCTGGTGGGGCAGGTGGAGGAGGGCGCAGGCGGGGGGCATCCGGATTTCAGCAGTTTCTGGGCATAGGCGCTCAGCAGGAGGTAATGACCATTAAAGGCCAAAACTTTGAGCAGATGCGTAAGGTGGCTGAAGATATGCGGTATTATCTGGAAGGCTTAAATGCTGTCCAAAATGCCAACCTGAGCATTTCAGACAACAGGCCGGAGGCACACATCCTGTTCGATCAGCGTATAATGTCCCGGTATGGAGTAGGACTACAGGAGGTTACCAATGAACTCAGTGGCTTTCAATCAGAATTTAATTCAGGAGTGCGGTTTAAGAATGGGCTGGAGGAATATGATATCACCATCAAAACAGACGAACCCATTGCGGAGCAGGAAAGAACCATGGCCGACCTGAAAGCCCTTGAGATCATCGGCCCGACGGAATCGGTACATGCGCTGGAAGACCTGGGTAATATTTACTATTCTACAGGACTTTGGGGCATCAGCCGTACCAACCAGGAAAAAGAAATTCTGGTAACCTACGCTTTTTATGATGAGTATAATGAAAGTAACGATCTGTTGGCCGCTGCCCGGCAGGAGGTGGCCGGTATGGTTGCCGGGCTGGTCCTGCCCTCGGGTGTGGCCGTAGAGGTAGAAGAACCGGCAGATACGCTGGGGGAATATAAGTTTCTCATCCTAGCCTCGGCCATACTTATCTTCATGATTCTGGCCTCCCTGTTTGAATCAATGGTAACCCCTTTTGTGCTTATGTTTTCCATTCCCCTGGCGGCCATCGGTTCCTTTTTGGGGCTGTTGTTTACAGGGAATTCATTGACCAATCCCAATGCCCTCACCGGCTTGCTCATTCTGTTGGGCGTGGTGGTCAACAACAGCATTATCCTTATTGATTATTCCAATATACTCCAAAGGCGCGGGTATTCGCGGGTCAGGGCGCTGATCACAGCAGGCATAGGGCGGGTGCGGCCCATCCTGATTACCGCCATCACCACCATTGTCGCAATGATGCCCCTGGCAATGGGTCAGATGGAATATGTGGCCGCCATAGGGGCGCCCTTTGCCATTACCGTCATCGGGGGGCTGGCTTTGAGTACGGTGCTTACACTGGTATTTGTACCTACACTGAGTATAGGACTTGAGAATATCCTGGAGTGGTTCAGGGGTTTAAAGTGGCAGGTGCAGGTACTTCAGGGCCTGGTTTTTATCGGTGGGGTATGGCTGGTGGCCATTAATATCGACTCTGATATATGGAAATCAATCTGGGTGTTTGTCCTGTTGGTATGTGTGCCCGGCATGAGTTGGTTTCTCCTCAACAGCCTAAAACAGGCCAGGGAAGAGGTCATAGCCCGGAGCGAACCCATTACCATAAAAATAGAAAACCTGGTGAAGATTTATGGCCGGGGCAACCGCATGTCGCGCGACTGGGAAGGTGGGAAAAGGCGGGCCGGTCAGTCTGGTGGAAGCGGGGATTCCAATATACGGGGTGACTTCAGCAGTTTGCTCTGGGAACTGCCCGCCTGGGGTTTTTTGATCTATTTTACATATTTCTATCTGGAGGGGCCTTTTTGGTTTTTCGTTTTTGCTGTGACCGGATTTGTCCTCACCCTGCATCTTCTGCGGTCCATTGGGTTAATGAGTAAAATATATATACGAAAAAACGGGATTGCCCGGATGGGGAGTATGTTTTACCAACTGGTTTTTTGGGGTTTGCCAGCGGGTAATGGCGCATGGTTTTACCTGCAGTGGGAGAACATCCCCATGACTGTTTTCCTTATGCTGGTATGGTATCTGGCCTTGTTTGTTTTTAGGGCGGCCTTAAAACTGGCTGGTGATTTTAATATTGAAGCCCTGCGTTCACGGGTGAAAAGGATGTTTTACCGCCTGGTCTTTAAAATACCCGTTATTGGTAAAAAGAGGGAACCTTTTAAGGCACTCCGGGGCGTGTCTTTGGAAATAGGTAAAGGGATGTTTGGCCTGTTGGGGCCCAATGGCGCAGGAAAAACTACATTGATGCGCACAGTGTGTGGTATTTTTGACCAGAGTTACGGTAAAATATGGTTCAACGAATTTGATACTACCCTTCACAGGGAGGAGTTGCAGGGGCTGATTGGCTATCTGCCACAGGAATTTGGCATGTATGAAAATATGAGCCCACATGAATATTTGCACTATCAGGCCATTCTAAAAGGCATCCTGGATAAAAAGCTGCGGGAAGAACGCGTGGATTATGTGTTGGCGGCTGTCAATATGCTCGAAAGTCAGCATGAGGATATCGGTTCTTTCTCCGGGGGGATGAAGCAGCGTATAGGGATTGCCCAAATATTACTACACCTGCCCCGGATATTGGTGGTGGATGAACCTACTGCCGGACTTGATCCCCGCGAAAGGATTAGATTCCGAAACCTGCTGGTGGAATTGGGCCGGGAGCGGATTGTTATTTTCTCGACCCATATCATTGAAGACATCGCCAGTAGTTGTAATAAAGTGGCTGTGCTCAACCGGGGAGAATTGAAGTATGTAGGCTCTCCGGTAGATATGGCAGGCATAGCTGAAGGCAAAGTGTGGCAGTTTAATGTCAGTCAGGAGGCTTTTGACGCACTCCCGACAGACCTTAACATCATACACCATATGCGCGATGGCAGGTATATTCGCGTTCGTTGCCTTTCTGCAAAGAAACCTGCTGCTGATGCGGTGTCCGTCAGGCCGCTTTTGGAGGATTCCTACCTGTGGTTGATGCGTGACAGAGGTCAGGTAATGAGTATACATAAAAAAGCCCCATGAGCGTAATCGATGTGATATGGAAACTGATCAGGTACAACCTGAAGATCGTTTTTGGAAATAAGTTTGTCTATTTTCTTTCAGCGGCCATCATCTTTTTTCTTCTTTTTACGGGAATTAATATTTTTGAGGATCAGTCGCCCAGTGAGGAGACGGTGTATTATCTATTGTTGTTTCCAGGTATATTACTGGTGTTTTACCCGGCCACCTTTGGCATCCAAAATGATGAAGACACCCGTATTCTGGAGATCCTGTTTGGCATCCCAAATTACCGTTTCAAGGTATGGGGGGTGCGGTTGTTACTGATGTATCTCATTACTGCCGTCATGCTTTTTTTCCTCAGCTATTTTGAGACGCTGGCCGTTTATCCCACCAACGTTCCGGAGATGGTTTTTCAACTGATGTTTCCTGTTTTTTTTCTGGGTTGTTTTTCCTTTATGGTCTCCACGATGGTGCGCAGTGGTAACGGTACGGCCGTCGTCATGATCGTGGTGGGGATGGTGTTCTGGATCTCGGCGGGAATACTGGAAGAGAGCCCCTGGAATATTTTCCTGAATCCCTTCAGTCAGCCCCCCAATGATATGAACGAAGTGCTGTGGGAAGGAATATTGTTCCGCAACCGCGCCTACCTGACGGCAGGCACGGTGATGACGTTGCTATACGGGTTGATGAATCTGCAGAAACGGGAGAAATTTGTATAAGGAGTATTCCCGAGTGCTCAGCCCAATAAAAAATCCAGGGTCACCTCTACCAACTGTTTTGCCTCCTGTGGCAGGCCATTCCCATTCCATGGGTGCGTACCTCCAAAGGTATGCCCGGCACCCTCAATGATTTTCAATTTACTGTCTGGTTTCCAGCGGTGCATTTCCCGTGCAGTATCTACCGGCAGGGTTTCATCGGCAGTGCCATGAACGATCAGGCAGGGCACACTTAATGATTTTAGGGCCTGCTCCACACTAAACCGCTCACTGTTTTTATAATAGTCCTCGGCCAGTTGATAATAAAGGGGCATCTGCTGGCCTGTGCGGCTGTTGAAAATATAATGAACGCCTGTTTCTTTCCAGGGAGTAAGGGCAGCAGAAGGAATCATCTTTTCCAGGTTGTGGACAGCCGCCCAGAGGACCAGTTTCTTGATTAGGGGATTTTCACGGGCTGCGATGGCCGTGACAGCCCCACCCCGGCTATGGCCTATGATATTAATATTGTGGGTATCGGGGGCATAGGCAGCGAGGGGAGAAGATTTTCCGGCAAGAAATTCAAGTGTTTTATTAATGTCTGCCAACTCCATCGTGAAATTATTATTTCCGAAAGCCTCCAGATCATCAAAATCAAGGGGATGGTCTTTTGTGGTGCCGTTGTGCGAAAGGTTTATTTTAATAAAAATAAAACCCGCTTCAGCGAACATATTGGCCACGATATCCCAGAAACCCCAGTCTTTAAATCCCTTAA
>JAOUKJ010000329.1 GCA_029882675.1 Cyclobacteriaceae bacterium | reverse complement strand
GCTGCGGTTACTCGCCCGAAGCGCCACAGGTCAGTTTATTACCACCTACACTTCACATTTTCGCAGACCAAAACCCGGTCAGGAAATGCACATCGTCATCGTAGACAATGGGAGAAGTGACCACCTTGGCCTGACTGATTTCAGGGCAGCGCTAAAATGCATACGTTGCGGAGCCTGCCTGAATACCTGTCCGGTATACAGGCGCAGTGGAGGGTATAGCTATGACTATACCATTCCAGGCCCATTGGGTTCAGTACTGGCTCCCAGAGTCCATATGAAAAATTTCGCTTCTATGCCTTTTGCTTCTACCTTGTGTGGCTCTTGTACTGACGTGTGTCCGGTGAAAATTGATCTGCATGAACAACTTTATAAATGGCGCAAAGAAATTGTCAATAAAGGAGCGGTGCCTGTAGGCAAACGACTGGGCATGTGGCTGGCCGGACAAATACTCGGTCGGGCCGGGCTGTACCGCGTGTTTGGAAAAGCCGCGCGCTTTATGCTTTTGCACGCCCCGCGCTTTATGATCTATAATTCCATGAATACGTGGGGTAAAACACGTGAACTTCCCCGTAATCCGGGAGATAGTTTTAGTGAATGGTACAAAAAAAATAAAAAAGAACAATGAGTAGCCGTGAGGAAATATTAAAGCGGATCAAGACAAACAGGCCCACTTTGGAGGTGGAACTGAAAAAGATACCGCGTTTTCCACTGGAAGGGGACAAAACGAGCCGCTTTTGTGCAGCGTTGGAAACCAACCACGCCACAGTACTGCGTGTACCTGCCGGGGAGGATTTTAACGCCCGGTGGAGAGTGCTCTTTCCCAAAGCAGGACGGGTTGTATCGCTTGTTAAGGGTATTGAGGGGACATATGTTCCGGCTGGTGGTCAACGTGAACACCTCACCTCCATTGACCTTACCATCATTGAAGGTGTAGTAGCCATTGCCGAAAACGGAGCCATCTGGTTTAATGAAGAAAAAATGGATATCCGGGCTCTTCCTTTTGTGGCAGAACATTTATTGGTGATTATAAATGAAAAGGATATTGTGGCCAATATGCATGAGGCCTTTGATAAAATAAGTGTCGATACGGGCTTTGGCGTGTTTATTTCCGGACCATCCAAGACAGCCGACATCGAGCAAAAGCTGGTCATTGGAGCCCACGGGCCAAGGAGCCATACCGTACTGGTGGTGGAGGATCAGAAAGTAGCAAAAAATGGCATTGTTCGCGGAGAATAATTTCCTAAAGTTCAGCCAGTTTCTTCCACCTGCGTTTGGGTAATACCTAAAATCCGCAGGCGGCTTTTAAGAAACATTTAATAATGGGCTAAATATAACCGAATAAGTCGTTTTTACTCACTTTTCAAGTGCGCAAAAAAAATATATTTTAAATGTTTTCCCGCCCCGGGCGGGAAAACATCTTTTTCTTTAATACCTAAAATTCGCTTTCGGATTTTAGGTATTAACAAATTAGAATCGATACCCGAGGGAGTATATGGGGTATCCCGAAGTTCAAAAGTTATCTATATTCTTTATTTTGACTCTTAAAAAAGCTCTCCGCACAAAAGGTGTTTAAACAATAAAAAATATTATTTTTGTTTTGCTTTATAATTATTTTTAGTTTCAATTTGTAATACCATTACATAAGATGAGAAATTAAAAGCCAGGTGAGCAAAAAGCCCACTTGGCTTTCTTTTTGATACAGTATACTCTGGGACTTTTTTTTATTTTGTGAACAACAAATCACGGTAGTTAGCAATAGAATTTAAAGTGAATAAATTTAATATGTACAGTTAATATTAAAGCAAAAATGAATAACTGATTAAACGAGAAGGACAGGGCCTGATTAAGATATTCATTTACAGCAGTATATAAGTTGATTATCTGAACTTATAGTGTTCCGAACCCACCTTACTCATCAGAAAGATGAAACTTTTTCAAACATTTTTTTTGATCGGAGCAAAATGAGTCAATAGCCCAAATTTGGGCGATTAACGATCATGTAAAGCAAAAAAAACAACCCCTATATTACGTTTTCACTGTTTCGATAAATAATATGCGCTATAGGAGGTGATGACTGCTTTGGACATAGGTTGTGGCAGGGGGCTCAAAAGACATTGGCTAACAAGGTGGTGATAATGAGGTCATGGTGACGGTAAAATAGCTTAGCTCCAACCCTTTCCCTTCCTGTTTGTCTACTTATTTCAAACTACTGATTACTATCGTGCCTACAACTTTATCAAATTGCCTACCTTTGTACAGACATGAAGCAAAGGCCATTGATCAAGGTAATTATCCCCGCATTTAACGAAGAAAACGGTGTAGGGCAAGTCATACGGGAAATACCACAGAATCTGGTAGACGAGGTAGTGGTGGTCAATAATGCTTCTACTGATGAAACCGCCCGTATAGCCCGGGATGCGGGGGCAACAGTACTGGGAGAGCCCAAAATGGGTTATGGACAAGCCTGTCTTACGGGAATGAAATATATTGCCGCAGTGGAACCAAAACCTGATATCATTGTTTTCCTTGATGCCGACTATTCCGATTATCCGGAGGAGATGTATGCGTTAGTCAGGCCTATTCTTGAAGCGGATTATGATATGGTAATAGGTTCAAGGGCGTTGGGCCAACGCGAACGCGGATCAATGACCCCTCAGCAAGTTTTTGGCAATTGGCTGGCTACACTGTTGATGAGATGGTTTTATGGGGTAAAATATTCAGATTTGGGGCCTTTTAGGGCCATTAAATATGATTCACTGATGGCGTTGGGTATGTGTGATCAAACGTATGGGTGGACAGTGGAGATGCAGTTAAAAGCTGCTAAAAACAAAATGAAATGCACGGAAATTCCCGTAAAATACCGACAACGGATAGGGCATTCAAAAGTGTCGGGAACAGTGAAAGGAACCATTATGGCTGGTTATAAAATTTTGTGGACGATCTTTAAGTACCTGTAATGGCCTGGTTGGTATTCATACTGTATAGTCTGGCGCTATTGTATATCTTTCTCTTTAGCCTGAGTCAGCTGCACCTCACCTGGCATTTTCTCCGGGAGAAAAGAACCTTTCCAACAAAGGCAAAAAATTTACCCCCCCCTGATGATTGGCCATTTGTGACAATACAACTGCCTGTTTATAATGAAAAATATGTCATTCGGCGATTGATCAAGGCGATTACATCCATGGATTACCCGGCCGATAAACTCGAAATACAGATTCTTGACGATTCGGATGATGAAACAGCAACCATTATTCGGGATATTATCCATTCAATTCATGGCGTTACCATTGATCATGTACGGCGACCGGATCGGATCGGATATAAGGCAGGAGCCCTTCAGTACGGGCTGAAAACTGCCCGAGGGGAATTCATTGCCATTTTTGATGCGGACTTTATGCCCCAGCCTGACTTCCTGAAGCAGACTATTCCTTTATTCAATAAAGGTGTAGGTGTTGTTCAGACCCGATGGGGGCACCTTAACCGCGATTATTCGCTTCTTACCCGATTGCAGGCTTTTGGACTGGATGCTCATTTTTCGGTAGAGCAGATGGGGCGAAGTCATGCGAAGAGTTTTATCAATTTTAATGGCACAGGGGGCGTGTGGAGAAAAGACTGTATTATTGATGCCGGGGGTTGGTCAGCCGACACACTCACAGAGGATCTTGATCTGAGCTATCGTGCCCAACTAAAAGGATGGAAATTCAAATACCTGGAAGAATGTGTAGCTCCGGCAGAGCTCCCCGTGATCATGTCGGCCATCAAATCGCAACAGTATCGCTGGAATAAAGGCGCAGCTGAAACGGCACGTAAGTCACTTTCACATGTTTTTCGTTCTTCTTTGCCCTGGACAAATAAAATTCACGCTCTTTTTCATCTGCTCAACAGCTCAGTATTTGTTGGCCTGCTAGTGGCTGCAGTATTGAGTATCCCTTTGCTCTTTATTAAAACGGCCTATCCCCAATTGGATCTGGTATTTCGTTTGGGTGGAGTTTTTCTGTTGGGATTTTTCTCCATTGCTTATTTCTATTGGATCGCCGCGAAGCATACTACGGGAAAAGGTTATATGAAGTATTATTTTACAACCTTTCCCCTGTTCATTATTGTTTCAATGGGGCTTTCCCTGCATAATGGATTGGCTGTAGCAGAGGGCCTGGCGGGGCGTAGGACACCCTTTATACGTACTCCAAAATTTAACATTACCAGCGAGAAAAGTAACTGGCATAACAATACCTACATCCGAATGAATCTCTCTCCATTGACTTTACTGGAAGGGATTTTTTCACTCTATTTTATTTTTGGGGTGATTGCAGGAGTCATAATGGGAGACTTGACATTAGCCTTGTTCCATACTTTGCTGGCTACTGGGTTTGGTATTGTATTTTTTTATTCCATAAAATCATTTCGACATGGCTGATAACAGAAAAGCTGGTTTTTGGATTGCTGTTCTGCTATCGGTGGTGTTATACATCTTTATCGGATACTTCATCCCCAGGGAAGCGACCGTTCAATCAATAGCAAGTTATGGTTTATTATTTATTGTATATACATATATAGTCAAACAATTTCACCCAGGTGCCCTGAAAGAGTATGTTTTCATCGCTTTGTTTTTTCGACTCTGTTTATTGATGGCCTTTCCGGCTTTGTCTGACGACATCTATCGGTTTGTTTGGGACGGACGGATTTTAGTAGCGGGTTTTAATCCCTTTGAGCATATTCCACGTGATGTTGTAGGTACAATTAAAGGGTTGGATTATGCGCTGTTTGAAAAACTCAACAGCAAGGAATATTATAGTGTATATCCACCGGTTGCCCAGTTTATATTTTGGTTGTCTGTGGTCGTTTCACCACAAAGTATATGGGGCAGCGCGGTAGTGATCAGGCTGCTGATTATACTTGCCGAGGCGGGTAGTATGATGTTGCTTCTCAACCTGGCAAGATATTATCGAATACCTACAAAAAATGTATTTTGGTATGCACTAAATCCACTGGTCATACTTGAACTTACCGGTAATCTCCATTTCGAAGCTTTTACCATCTTTTTTATTTTGTTGGCCCTGGCCCTGCTCGTTCGTGGGAAATATCTTTATACAGCGGGGGGGTTTGCATTGGCTATTGGCGCTAAGTTA
>JAOUKJ010000011.1 GCA_029882675.1 Cyclobacteriaceae bacterium | reverse complement strand
CACGGTTCGAAACTCACATCACGATTTGCGCCTGGCTGTCGTGGCAGCATCGAAGGAAGAATTGGCCAACAGCCTGCAACATCACCTTGATGGAGAGACCCTCACAGAAGTGGCAGAAGATAAAGCCACTCAGGAAAGGGATAAGATTGTATTCGTGTTTTCAGGACAAGGCCCCCAATGGTATGCCATGGGCAGGGAGCTTCTGAAAGAAGAACCGCTGTTCAGAACAACAATAGAAAAAATTGATAAGATGCTTTCATCATTGGCCGATTGGTCATTGCTTGAAGAACTGGGTAAAGATGAAGAGCATTCCCGCATCAGTGAGACCAATATAGCCCAACCAGCACTGTTTTCCATTCAGATTGCTTTGTTTGAGATGTGGAAAAGCCTGGGCATAACCCCCGGTGCCGTAGTAGGGCATAGTATAGGTGAAGTGGCCGCAGGATACGCTTGTGGGGCATTAACATTAGAGCAGGCCGTACAACTGATCTTCCATCGCAGTCGTGTGCAAAACAAAGCCACAGGGAAGGGCAAGATGCTGGCTGCCGGCCTGTCGAAGGAGGAGGCATTTGAACTCATAAAAGGACGTGAAGACCGCGTATCAGTTGGGGCTGTGAATGGCCCGGGAATGGTGACGCTCTCAGGAGATACGGATGTGGTAGAAGCGATTGCCGAAGAACTTGAAAAGAAAGATATCTTTCACCGGATGCTGGTCGTTAATGTGCCTTTTCACAGCCACCACATGGAGCCCCTGAAAGATGAGCTGCTCACCTCACTTGGTGAGTTTAAAACGCGCCCTTCAGACATTCCGTTTTACTCTACCGTAGAAGGTAACATCGTAAAAGGCGAAGATCTCAATCCGATGTACTGGTTTAGAAATGTTCGTGAACCCGTCTTTTTTGCAGATGCGGTAAAAGCACAAATTACCGATGGCTTCGATACCTTTATAGAGTTGGGGCCCCACCCCATACATGCAATGGGTATTAATGATCTGCTTAAAGAGCAGAAGATAAAAGGTACTACCGTGCCTTCCCTCCGTCGTAAAGAGGCTGAAAAACGCACTTTCTTGTCTTCAGTGGCCGCACTTTATGCCTGGGGTTGTAACATAGACTGGAAAGCTTTCTATGGCGAAGACAATGGTTGGATTAAACTGCCGAAATATCCCTGGCAGAAAGATTCTTTCTGGATTGAATCGGACGAAGGTAAAAAACAACGTCTGGGAAAAATAGAAGACCATCCCCACCTGACAAAACAAGTGATTTCTGTAAGGGAAAACAGCAATATCGTTTGGGACGTTACCCTTGATAGTCGTACTTACCCTTATATAGAAGACCATAAAGTACAAGGCCCAATCGTCTTTCCGGGTGCCGGTCATGTGGATTTAGTCATTGGGGCGGCCAGGGCTTCCTTTGGTGAGAAATTCGAATTCATAGAAGATGTTAACTTTGAAAATGCACTGTTCCTGCCTGATTCAGGTGAACCCCCGGAAATAAAAATTGATATCTCTTCTGATGGTGGTAACTACTTTATCTTCACAAAACCACGTGGCAAAGAAGCCCAATGGACCATGTGTTCCAATGGACGGATAAACCATATCGGTGATAAATTTAAAGCCATACCTGTTGACCTGGAGGATGTAAAAAAACGAATTAACATACCGGTGGACGTTAAATCCATGCATGAAGAGCTTCTGGAAAGCGGTCTTTATCTGGGACCCACTTTCAGGGCTATTAAAAAACTGTACCGGAGTGATGGAAACTGGGAATCGCTCAGTGAGATTGAGGTGCACGAAAGTATTCACTCTGAATTTTTCCAGTTCAATATCCACCCGGGTGTGCTGGATAGTTGTTTTCAGACTGTATTCGGTATTTTCAATGAGCGTGATGACCTGAATAAGAAAATGGGGGTATATGTACCCCGGCATATCGATGGTATCAAGTGGTATCAACCCGTAAACTCCCTGAAGCTTTATGTTCATGGACGCCTGCGGGAATGGACGGAAGAATATGCGCTTGGTGAACTGTGGATATTCAATGCCGATGGCAGCCTGGTGGCTGAATTCCACGGATTTAAATCGCAATACCTGAAGGGCTCCCGCGGAGAATCAGGCAGCGAACGCGATAAGTGGTTTTATGAGTATAACTGGAACATGAAACCCCGTAAAGAGCAGGCGTTGCTTCGGAATCCGGCAGAGTACCTTCCCAAACCGGCCACAGTCAGGCCCCAGGTGGAAGAGACCATATCAGCGGTGAAAGGAAGGCACGAACAGGCAGAATATTACCAACAATATGAGCCCGAACAATATGCGCTTACCATTGGGTATATCTGTACTTCCCTGCAGGAAATGGGAATGTCTTTTGAGAAAGGCGCTAAAATAGATGTGAATGAGCTGGCTGAAAAGTTTGGAGTTATCAAACTGCACAACCGCCTTTTCCATCATATGTTTAAATTACTGAAAGAGGCAGGGATCACGGCCGGAGGTGAGGGGCATTACGAAGTCATAAAGACACCTGATTTCAGGGATGTGGTCATCTGGATGAATGAACTCGATAAAAAATTTCCACAGTTCCACCACGAGTCCACCCTGCTGGGCAGATGCGGCCCGCAGATTACAGGCGTTCTGCAGGGCACAGTAGATCCTATTCAACTTATTTTCCCTGAGGATAAATGGGATGCTATCGTGCGTTATTATGTGGAGGGTTTTGCTTTTAAGAAATACAACGACATTGCAGCGAGCGCCATCACTAACTTGCTCAGAAACCTGCCCGAGGATCAGACACTTCGTGTATTGGAGGTTGGAGCCGGTACGGGTGGAATGACCCAGGCTATACTTCCTGTGCTCCCTGCAGACCGTACGGAATACTACTTCACCGACCTTTCGCATATGTTTATGCTTAAGGCTCAACAGCGTTTTGCGCAATATCCGTTTGTTCAATACAAAATTCTGGACATCGAGAAAGATCCGGCAAGTCAGGGGATAGAACCTAATTCTTTTGACCTGATCATTGCCTCTGACGTGGTGCATGCTACCCGCAGATTGGATGAAACACTGGGGAGTATAAAAAGTTTGCTGGCCTCTGAGGGTGTGCTCATGATGCTGGAAGTAACAAATTCGCCGGTTTATCTCGATTTTATCTTCGGTATGACAGAAGGCTGGTGGTTGTTTGAAGATACTGATATTAGGCCCGATCACGCCACAATGGGGCCTGAAAACTGGACTTCAGCACTGAAAGAAAATGATTTTTCAGCTGTAGAGATATTCTCGGATTTTGTAAAAAATGATTCTTCCTGCCAAAGTGTGATCTTTGCACGCGGCCCTAAAATAGAGGCGAACGTATCGGAAGCAGAAAATAAGGAAAAGATGACTGCCGCACATTGGCTGGTCTTCGCCGATGAAAAGGGAACATCAGAAAAGCTGGCCCACCAAATAAATGGACTCAATAAAGAATGTGTTTTCGTTAGAAAGGGCAAAGGTTTCAACCAAGTGAATGAAAGCACCTTTGAAATTGATACCCTGAGTCAGGAAGATATTAATAAGGTGATTGATCATGTAGCGGCTAAAGGCAGCTTCCAGGGTATTATCTTTGGCTGGGGGCTTGATGCCATCAGCAACGAAGCATTAAATACAGACAACATCGTGACTATGGAGGAGCTCACTTCCATTCCACTGATGAACATGATGAAAAAACTCAATGATGCCCATTATGATAAGAATCCGGCCCTCTGGATATTGAGCAGTGGAGCACAGCAAATTGCTGGCCACCCTGAAACACTCAATTTGGCTCAGGAAGGGTTGCGTGGAGTAAGTCGTGTTGTGGTCAATGAATTCCCCATGTTCAACAGTACGATGGTCGATTTTAGTTCGCCGGTACAGGATGCTGAATTGACGGCCCTTGTTGATGAACTGTTTACCGATGATAATGTCGATGAGCTGGCATTCCGTGGTAAGCGGCGATATGTGAACAGACTGGAACGTTTATCTTCAGATAACATCGCCAAAAAAGCCATGAAAAAGGTACCGGCTTCCGGATATCCCTATGTGGCCCATATTACCGAGTATGGCGTACTGGATAATGTGGTATTGCGTGAAACCGTGAAGAAAACACCTGGCCAGGATGAAGTGGAAGTACAGGTGAAAGCCTCGGCTTTGAACTTCCGTGATATCATGATTGCCATGGGATTACTTTCAGATGCCGCTGTAGAAGGTGGGCTTTTCGGGCGTACCTTCGGACTCGAATGCGCCGGCGTTGTGACGGAAGTAGGGTCAGCAGTAACGAATGTAAAGGTTGGGGACGAGGTGATGGCTACTGCGCCGTCCTGTCTCGGTGGATTTGCCTACCCAAAAGGGGTGCATTGTGTGAAGAAACCCGCTAATATTGATTGGAATGAAGCGGCAAGCTTACCCGTAGTATATACTACGGCTTACTTCTCACTGATCCATCATTGCCGCCTGGAGAAAGGCGAGAAAATTCTGATTCATGCTGCTGCTGGTGGTGTGGGTATTGCGGCCATTCACATTGCACATGCGGTAGGCGCCGAGGTGTATGCTACTGTAAGTACTTCTGAGAAAAGAGCCTATATCGAAAGTATTGGTGTGAAGGCTGAAAATATCATGAACTCCCGGACACTTGATTTTGCCCAGGAAGTGATGGATAAAACGGATGGCCAGGGGGTAGATGTGGTGCTTAACTCCCTTTCCGGTGAATCAATCTTTAAAAGTGTAAGATGCCTGGCAGCCTATGGCCGTTTTGTGGAAATAGGCAAAACAGATATATATAGAAATAGCAAACTTGGATTGGAACCCTTCGGCAATAACCTAACCTATTTTGGTGTGGATGTTGATCGGTTGTTCAAACAAAAACAAGATTTCGGTGGCCGGCTGTTTCAGGAGTCTATTGACTTCTTTGTGGAGAATAATTTCCCTGCACATCCGGTAAAAGTGTTCCCTGTTGCCCAACTGGCTGATGCCTTCCAATTTATGGGTGGAGCCCGGCATATAGGAAAAGTGATTGTCTCCATGGATGGAGAGGTACAGGTGGCACCACCTCAGGAAATAAAATTCCGGGAGGATGGCACATACCTGATCACAGGCGGTGCTTCGGGATTTGGTTTGTCTGTGGCAGACTGGATGACAACGAAAGGCGCAAAGCACCTGGTGTTGATGAGCAGAAGCGGTACCAAGACGGAAGAAGAGCACGCTATTGTTGAAAATATGCAGAAGCGCGGCGTAAATGTGATGATGGCTAAAGCAGACGTTTCAAGCAAAGCAGACCTCGACCGCGTATTTGGTGAAATAGAGAAAACCATGCCACCACTTCGGGGTATCCAACATGCCGCCATGGTACTTGACGATGGCAGTATCCCCGAAATTGACCGGGATCGGTATATGAAAGTGTTTGTGCCTAAAGCAGTGGGTTGCTGGCTGCTTCATGAGGCTACCCTCGATATGGATTTAGAACATTTTGTTTCATATTCTTCGATATCTGCTGTTTATGGTAATCCCGGGCAGGTAAGTTATGTGGGAGCAAACAGCTTCCTGGATAATTTCTCCGCTTTCCGAAGATCACAGGGACTGCCGGCAATGACGATCAATTGGGGTGTAATCGGAGATGTGGGTTTTGTGGCGCGGAGTGGTAATGTTGGAGGCCTGCTCTATAAGCAGGGCTGGAAAGCTTTCTCACTGCCACAAGCACTTGACGTTCTGGAAGAAATGCTTCTTACCAATCCGGTACAACGCGTAGCTACAGATTCTGATTGGGAGATGATTGGCGGTTTTTATCCGCATTCGGCAAAATCATCGCGGTTTGAGCATCTTGTCAACGAGAAAGAACTCAGTGCAGGACAGGGTGGTGGAACAGGAGATGGTGCATTGAAGGCTACTTTACTGGAATCGAAAGGGGAAGAGAAAACAGAGATACTTCTGGATCAGTTGAAAAGCACATTTGCCCGTGTATTGGGTACTACAGCTGAAAAACTGGACACGAATGAGGCTGTTACGCGGTATGGCCTAGACTCGCTCATGGCCAATCAGATAAGAAACTGGATACAGAGCAACCTGACCATCGATTATTCCATGATGCGCATCATGCGAGGACCAACCATGGAAGAGATGACCTCGCAAATACTTGACGAGCTGGCCGGTCAGACTTCCGTAGAAACGGGACAAAATGGCGTAAAATCCGAATTGGATAAGTGGATTGTCCGCACGCGAAAAGTAGAAAATCCCCGATTGAGATTGTTCTGCCTGCCTTATTTTGCAGGGGGAGCTTCTATATTTACCAGCTGGCATGAACTGCTACCTAAAGATATTGAGGTTTGTGCCATTCAGTTCCCGGGCAGGGAAGAGCGGGGAGATGAAAAGGCATATACTGACGTGTTTGACCTGGTGAAAAAACTAAGCCAGGTGATGGAGCCTTTACTTACAGCGCCATGTGCCTTCTATAGTCATAGTTCCGGAGCGGGTATAGCACTGGAGTTGACTCGCTATCTGCGAAAGGAAATGGGCATTGTACCACAACGGTTCTTTGTGGGTGGGTGGAAAGCACCACATCTCGAAAGTCCTTTTAAATTCCTGAACGCCATAAAAGAGGAAGAAGTGTATAAGGATAAAAACATTCCAAATATCAAAAACCACTTGCGTTCACTCGAAATTCCGGCGTCGGTTATCGACAACAAAGAGGTGTTTGATGAGATGTTACCAAACCTACGGGCTGATATACTTTTAGGCAAGAAATACAATTATTATGAAAGCGAACCTTTGGAGTGTCCGCTGACGGCCTTTGCCGGTGAAGATGATACGGTATTTACAGAAGACCAGATCAGTGCCTGGGAGCAACATACAGCTGCTGAATTTGCCCTTAAAAAGGTGAAAGGGGGACACCTGTTCTGCCGGGATAACAAAGAGGAATTGCTGGAATTACTTACTGAAGAGCTGACTAAACCAGTTGAAGTATAACAAGCTTTCATCATATAGAAACTGAAAAGATCATTGGCCGGGACATGCCGTTGTTGAAAAACAAAATGGCGCATGTCTGGGCCATTGATTATAATAAGTCGAAGGAATGGTATGTGCAATGTCTTGCCGCGCTTGATGAGCAACAACTTAAGCGATGCAACCATTTTAAATTTGAACATGATCGCAAGAGCTACGTCATTTCCCAGGGAAGTCTGAAGCTGTTACTGGCCGCTTACCTGAATATCCCGGTAGCTGATGTCAGGCTGGGCAGACATCGTAAAGGAAAACCTTTTTCAATGGATAATCCTGCGCTGGAATTTAACCTGTCAAATTCGGGGACAGTATGCGTTATGGCTTTCTGTCCTGATTCAGCATTAGGTATCGACCTGGAGAGTATAAAGGCTTTGCCTTCATCTGATTATGAAGATCTTATTCAACGCAATTTTACAGACCGTGAAAAGCAGGATATTCTAAAGCATAAGGAAGATCAGCTCAGGTTTTTTTATCAATACTGGACGATGAAAGAGGCTTACCTGAAGGCCATTGGTGAAGGGATGCGCCTTACCCCCGATCAGGTGGAATTCAGTTTGGAGAAGGGTGTTCCGCGCCTGCTTTCTGCCAATGGGGATACAGGTACAGAGGACTGGTTGTTCCATTGCTTTGTGCCCAGTGCTAAATACATTGGTACATTAGCCTATACCGAAGGTGTGAAAGAGGTCCAGTATTGGCAGTTATATTAAAAGCATTTTTATTTTAGTCCTGTCCCTTCACATAATATGGCCTTACTTCTGGAGATAGTGGTGTGTTTCCCAAAATGGCATCGGCGGCTTTTTCCCCAATCATCAGTGTTGGCGCATAAATATTACCATTGGTGACAAAGGGCATGATAGAAGCGTCCACCACCCGCAGGTTTTCCACTCCATGTACACGAAGTTCATTGTCTGTAACGGCCATATCATCATAACCCATCTTACAAGTACAGCTGGGGTGGTAAGCACTTTCTCCTTCCCGACGTACAAAATCGATTATTTCTTCATCTGTTTCCACAGCTTTACCCGGCGATATTTCCTTTCCCCTCAACGCCTCCATGGCCTTTGTCTCAATGATTTTGCGGGAATAACGTATGGCTTCACACCATTCTTTCCGTTCTTTTTCAGTGGACAGGTAGTTAAACAAAATAGCAGGGTGTGCAGCGGGATCAGCAGATTTTATTTTTACAGATCCTCTTACATCCGAATTCATAGGGCCTACATGCAACTGAAATCCATGACCTTCCTGTGGGGCAGAACCATCATATCGAATAGCCAGTGGCAAAAAATGAAACTGAAGATTGGGGTATTCTACCTCATCATTGCTTCTGATGAAACCGCCGGCCTCAAAATGGTTGGAGGCGCCAATGCCTTTTTTCATAAACAACCATTTAAATCCAATGAGAGGTGCACGCCATGGACTCAGGCTGGGAAAAAGGCTTACTTTTTGTTTGCAGGCCCACTGGACGTATACTTCGAGATGATCCTGTAGGTTTTCACCAACGCCAGGGAGATCCTGTACCACATCAATGCCGAGTTTTGAAAGTTCACCCCCGTTTCCGATTCCTGATAACTGAAGAAGCTGTGGTGAATTGATGGCACCACCACAGGAAATGACCTCATTGCCATAAGCCTTTATTTCTCTTTTTCCTTTTGTATAAGCCACTCCTACGGCCTTTTTCCCCTCGAATAAAATACGGGTTACCATGGCCTGGGTAACGATGGTGAGGTTCTTTCTTTTCTTTACGGGATGTATGTATGCCCTGGCAGCATTTAATCTGCGACTGTTCAGGATGGTTTGATCAAATTTGCCAAATCCCTCCTGTTTATATCCATTCACATCATCAGTCAATGGATATCCCGCCTCCTGTACACTGTTGAAAAAGGCATCGAATAAGGGATTTTCGCACGAAGGTGTAGTCAGTTTTAAAGGGCCTTCTCCCCCCCGATAATCATCTCCTCCGATAAGTCGTTCTTCCATGCGCTTGAAATAAGGGAGGCAATGACTGTAATCCCAATTTTCCAACCCATCTTCTTTACCCCATTTGTCAAAATCCAGGGCATTGCCGCGAATGAATATCATCCCGTTGATACAACTCGATCCGCCAAGTACCTTTCCCCTGGGCTGGTATATTTGCCGATTGTTCATGTAGGGCTCGGGTTCCGAATAATAACTCCAATTATAAAAAGTCCCATTGAGGGGGTAACTGAGGGCTGCCGGCATGTGTATCCTGAAATCCCAGGTGTAGTCAGGTCTTCCGGCTTCCAATACCAAAACCTTGTTGGCAGGATCCTCACTTAAACGGTTGGCCAGGACTGACCCGGCTGAACCACCGCCTGCAATTATAAAATCATAATTTATCCTTCTATCTTCTGTCATATCAGCACCTCGTTTTTTAGTAGGGGAAATCTATTTTTCCCATTTCAATATAGACTGTTTTTACCTGGGTGTAGTGATTTATGGTAGCTAACCCATTTTCCCGGCCTATGCCAGATTGTTTGTATCCGCCAAAAGGTAATTGTACGGGTGTAAGATTATAATTATTAACCCAACAGATACCTGCTTGTAATTGATTTACGGTACGGTGGGCTCTTTTCAGGTCTTGGGTAAATACGCCTGCGGCCAAACCATAGGGCGTATTGTTTGCACGGGCAATCACCTCGTCCTCCTCAGAAAAACCAAAACAGGACAACACCGGCCCAAAGATCTCTTCGCAGGCAATTTTAGCCTGGTCATCTTTGACATCAAAAATAGTGGGTTCAACGAAATACCCCCCTTTTAAATGAGGTTCTTCCGGAAAGTGCCTGTTACCACCAACCAGTAAATCCGCTTCCTGCTTCCCACTTTCAATGTAATGAAGAACCTTTTGCATATGGTCATGTGATATTAATGCACCGATGTCTGTATTCATGGCAGTAGGGTCGCCTATTTTCAGCTGACGGGTTCTTTTAATGAGTTTGTCCAGAAATTCATCCTTAATTTTATCAGCTACAAATACTCTTGTTCCGTTGGAACATATTTCACCCTGCGTGTAAAAATTGCCCATCATAGCGCCTTTTACGGCCTCATCAATATCGGCATCTTCAAAAACAATGATGGGTGATTTACCCCCCAGTTCAAGGGTTACCTGCTTTAGGGTGCCTGCTGCTGCGGCCATTACCTTTTTACCGGTACTTACCTCTCCGGTAATGGTTACTTTGGCAATGTCCGGATGGGCTGTTAATTGTTTGCCTACCTCGGGTCCACCCTGAACTACATTAAAGACGCCCTCCGGCACGCCGGCTTCTGTATAAATTTCAGCCAGTTTCAATGTAGTTAGTGGGCTGAGTTCGGCAGGTTTGAAAACCATGCTGTTGCCACAAGCCAATGCCGGGGCTGATTTCCAACAGGCAATTTGCATCGGGTAATTCCAGGCGCCTATTCCCGCACAAACACCGAGGGGTTCGCGACGGGTAAAAGCTACTGATTCGTCCAGATTATAATGTTCTCCATGGATGGAGGGGGCTATTCCGGCATAATATTCTATGGCGTCTGCTCCGGATAAAATATCTACAGAGATGGCTTCAGCCAATGGTTTGCCGGTATCCTCTACCTCAAGGTGGGCCAATTCCTCATTGCGTTCCCTTAAAAGGTGGGCTGCTTTCATTAATATCCGTGATCGTTCTACTACGGGCATAGCTGACCACTTTTTAAAACCGGATAGGGCAGATCCTACAGCCTGGGATACATTTTCTTCTGAAGCCTCTTCAACAGTGCCAATTTCTTTTCCTGTAGCCGGATTTATATTGGAAAAACTTTTTCCGGATGAAGATCCCTGATAACCGCCATCATAATACTGCATCTTTTCCATGATCTTATCTTCCCTGTTTTATTTGAGTTTGGAGCAACTGTTACAAAGGTTGAAAAACATGCATGGAATCAAAACAATATGAAGATTAATATTGCAATTACTTTGCTTTAATGCCAGCTTAAAGCGCCTAAAAAAATATCCCCTCCCTCCCGACCATGCAGCCGGAAGAGGAGGGGAAAACTACAACTAATCCTAATTATTAATATAGAGTGATTTCTGTAATGTTAACTGAATTCTAGTTGTCGTAAAAAGTCACCTTTCCACTTGCAACATCATACATCGCACCTACGATCATTAATTTGTCCTCAAGAACCAATTCTGCGAGTATTGGGCTTTGGGCCTTTATACGTTCGATGGTGAATGCCACATTATTTTCTGATACACGCTGTACAAATTCCCCATTTTTTGAGCTGGTATCTTCACCCGCTGCTATATTCATTTGGTCTATCACAAGCCTGATGTTGCTCAGCGTAGCAGTCAGGTTACCCATTTTTACATTGTCGCAGGCTCCTTTGACCGCCCCACAGCTGGTATGCCCCATGACCACAATGAGCTTGGCTCCTGCCACCTTACAGGCAAATTCAAGGCTTCCTAAAATATCGCCATTGACAAAATTACCGGCAATACGTGCATTGAAAATATCACCGATACCCTGATCGAGAATGATTTCAGTAGGTATTCTGGAATCGATACAACTCAGAACCGCAGCGAAAGGGTATTGACCTGTAGCAGTGGCTGTTACCTGATCGTGCAAATTGCGCGGAGCCGGATCGTTTTCTAAAAACCTTGCATTTCCCTGTTTTAGAATGTCCAGGGCTATAGCTGGTGTTATTTCAGCTTGCGTTTTTGCTGTTTGTACTTCTGTATTATTTATTTCTAAGGTTGATTTCATGATGCTTTGTTTATTTTGCTGGTATATAAGGGAACTGTTTTGGGGTTTATATCCTCCGGGATTTCCTCTTCAAGCACAATCTTTCTGAATTTCTTTAACGGATGTTTGTAACTGATGGATTCAAACCCTGTTTTTTTAAATTTAATATTCTTCGTTTCTGCATTTTTACTGAAATCATCAATGATTTCGAGAATGTCAGGATGTATGTTTTTTGTTCGGGAAGCGTCTACCACTACCGATGAGTTTTCAGGCAGGTGCTTGAGTGTATTCATGATCATGGCCTTGTTGAGAAAGCTTACTGATTCCGCCAGTTCGATGCGTAATACTTTTCCTTCAACATATTCTTTCTCATCCACTTCATACGGAGTGATGTAATTGATCCAAAGAATATAGAATACCGCAACGACCATACCCAGGGCTATACCAATCAGCAGGTCGGTGAAAACAATACCCAGAATGGTAACGACAAAAGGAATGTATTGCGATTTGCCTTTTTGAAACATACTTATAAAGATGGCTGGCTTGGCGAGTTTGTACCCAACAACCAATAGAATGGCGGCCAGACTGGCCAAGGGAATCATATTCAGAACGGCTGGAATGGCCAGTGACGCCAACAGCAACAGTACTCCATGTACAATGGCCGATGCTTTGGTTTTTCCACCTGACTGGATATTTGCAGAACTTCGTACAATAACCTGTGTAATAGGCAATCCGCCCACAAGACCTGATATCATATTACCTGCTCCTTGTGCAACCAGCTCCCGGCTGGTGGGTGTAATGCGCTTATGGGGATCCAGCTTATCAGTGGCCTCTACGCATAGTAGGGTCTCCAGGCTGGCCACTACGGCAATGGTCATGGCAATCGTATAAACTGCCGGATTGCCCAGCTGTCCGAAATCAGGAAACGTAAACTGGCCAAAGAAGCCGGCCAATGAATCCGCTACAGGAATAGTTACAATATGCTCAGTTGATATAGCCAATTCAGGAATTGATCTGAAAGTAAGCGTCAACACGATGCCAGTAATCACGACCACTAATGGACCCTGAATGATGTGAAAGATCTTATATTTTTTAAAAAACGGACCTTCCCATGCCAACAGGATGATAAGGGATATTGCACTGATAATGATTGCGCCCGGACTGATATAATCGAACATATAGGTGAGGTCAGAAAAGGTAGTATGACCGTCACTCTGAAAGAAAGCAAAGTCTCCTTCCGGCACTGCATCATAGCCAAAGGCATGTGGAATCTGCTTTAAGATAATGATGACTCCTATACCTGCCAGCATTCCCTTGATGACGGAAGAAGGAAAATAATAGGCAATAATACCGGCCTTAAGTGAACCGAGTATCATCTGAAATATGCCGGCTATAAAAACAGCCAAAAGGAAAGTCTCAAAAGAGCCTAAAGATTGAATTGAAGTTAACACGATGACTGCAAGGCCGGCAGCAGGCCCGCTTACTCCCAGTGGCGACCTGCTGATAAAAGCCACAACTGTACCTCCTACAATACCGGCAATAATGCCGGAAAATAATGGTGCTCCTGAGGCGAGCGCAATACCCAGACACAACGGTACGGCCACCAAAAATACGACCATCCCTGCAGGTATATCATTTCCCAGATTTCTAAAATAACTTAAATGTTTTGTTCTCATTTTACTAAAGAAGACTAAAAATACATGTTTTATAAAGAGTTTGCCAGGCTCCCGTTGATAGGGGAAACCCTGGTAATTTTTATGTATTATGTATTTCCGGGGGTGGGGTATGGATGGTCAGGTCTGTATTACACAAGGCCTGTATGAGGGCAGTGATATAAGATTTCGTCTTTTTTCTCACCAGAGCCCTGCTCTTGTTCAGATTGTAATTTTTATCTTTTTCTGATTCATCTTCCGTGTCAAAATCCGCTGATTCCATTTCTCCTTTTTCACATAATTCTAATGGGCTTATCAGATGGTCTGCTGCTATTATTGGAACGATCGTATCGCTAAAAAAGATGAGAGATAGCAATACAAGGACAATGACCCTTGCCCCGCTTCGTGCTTTCATAGAAATGTTGCCGTATGGTGATTGTTCCTTCACGAGACTGCTTGATTATTTTTTATGCCCAGTGTGTCAATAACCATTTTTTCATAAAATGAAGTGATGGCGTCTTCCCCTTCCAGACTGTCAGTGAGTTTAGGCAGGTGTGCTGCAAAATAGCGCTGATGGTGTGCTCCTTCTATGATTGTTGAGATCAACATATTTGGAAACCTGAATTCTTTGTTTATTTCCAATACCACATCACTCACCCTTTTCACCAGCTTTGTATAACCGTAAAAGGCTCCTGTTTCATTTTCACTGTCAACATTTTTTGTGAGGTAGACTTTGGACGAATCACATATCACAATCCTGTTGAGCTTTACTTCATTGATATGTGAAAAGCTGCTGTCTTCCATCACTTCTTCAGTGAGCAATTTGATAGCCCGTTTAAGCCTTTGCCAGGGAGATGAGATATTGGCCAGCCCAAATACCAATTTATATTCCATCCACCCCCAATACCATGAGGTTAGATAGATAAGAAGTTTGTGCTTATTTTCAAAATAACGATAAACGGAAGCTTCAGTAGAGTTAATGACTTTGGCCAGTTTGCGGAAAGTAAATGATTCAAAGCCTATCTCATCAATCATATCGATACTTGACGTCACTATTCTCATTCCCAGATCGCTCGTAACGGGATCTTTAAGATAAGTGTGGTCATTGATATTGATGTGTATATTAGATAGTAACTCTTTCATTATCGTTAATTAGCTTGCAAATATAATAGTAATACTATCATACTTGCAAGTGTTTTCTATTTTTTTATTTTCAGGCTGTTGCTTTTCGAAATTTTAACAGGATTGAAATCAGTAGGGCGGGTATGATAATAAGTGATGTATATGTATTAGGATTATGCCTCATTATTACCCAGGATGAGTAGTCATTAACTTTCCACATGAAAGCTGTTTTAGGTAATTTTAGATTGGGTGTATTTTTTCAATGTAAAAACAGTGAAGCAAAGATTGATGAAGGCCACTTTTTCTTATCTTAGGGAAAAATTAAATTTAAAAAAATATGGCCATTATAGGCATTATAAAGGAAGGGAAAATACCTGTAGATCACAGGGTTCCGTTTACGCCTGCCCAGGTTGCACAAATTAAGAAACAATATCCTGATGTTGGTGTTAAATGCCAATCCAGTGCCTTACGCTGCTTTTCGGATGATGATTATATGCGATCGGGAACGGAAATAGTAGATCATATGAGGGATTGCGATATTCTGTTTGGTGTTAAAGAAGTACCCCTTGATGAATTAATACCGGGAAAAACTTATTTCTTTTTTAGTCATACCCTCAAGGCCCAGCCATATAACAGGAAGTTGCTTCAGGAAATACTGAAGAAGAAAATCACCATCATTGATTACGAGGCACTCATCGATGAGCACAACAATCGGGTAGTAGCGTTTGGGCGCTATGCCGGGATTGTAGGCGCTTATAATGCCTTATGGACATTTGGTAAACGTTATAATCTTTTCCATATACGACGTGCCCATGAATGCTTCGATTTTGAAGACATGAAAACGGAGTTTGCAAAGGTAAAGTTACCACCGATAAAAATTGCCCTCACCGGTGGTGGCAGGGTAGCCAAAGGCGCGCTGGAAGTATTGTACGGGCTGGGGCTCCGCAAGGTTTCTGCCAAGGATTTTCTGAAGAAAGAATTTAAACAACCCATTTTTTCTCAACTCAACAGCCGTGACATCTACAGGCGTGCAGACCGCGAGCCATTTGAAAGGCGGGAATTTTTTTCCGATCCTGCACTTTATGAAAGTCGCTTTCTCCCTTTTGCTCGTCGTGCGGATGTCCTCATTGCCGGGGCCTATTGGGATCCCCGTGCCCCCAAATTGTTTACGCGTGAGGACATGCTAAAGCGCAAATTTCATATAAAAGTTATTGCTGACATCACCTGCGATATTAACGGATCCATTCCGAGTACTAAAAGAGCATGCACCATAGCTGATCCAATTTATGATTATTGTCCTTCTGACGATTCCATTGAACCGCCTTTGAGTGATGAGGGTCAGGTGACGGTTATGGCCATTGACAACCTGCCTTGTGAATTGCCCCGGGACGCTTCCAATGATTTCGGTCGTGATCTGATAAATAAAGTTCTTCCCCATCTGTTGGGCGCGGGAAATCACCAGATGATTGAAAATGCGACCATTGCCAGTAACGGAAGTTTAACAAAGAAATTTGATTACCTTTCTTCTTATGTAAAAGGCTAATTATTCGAATAGTTTAATTTATCTTTATTGTAAAGCAGTAAGTACCTAAAATCCGCAAGCGTATTTTAGGCATTAAAGAAAAAGGCGTTTTCCCGCCCGGAGGGCGGGAAAACATTTAAAATATGTTATTTTTGGTGCACTTGAATAAGTGAGTGGTCTTTAGATTAAAGACGCAGAATTCTGTTATATTTCGAACATTATTAAATGTTCCATAAAGCCGCCTGCGGATTTATGGAAGTATATTATGGCGAGGAAGTTGAAGAAAATATTTGTGCTTGATACTTCAGTGATTATTTATGAGCACAATTCCATCATGAATTTTGATGAGCACGATGTGGCCATTCCCATTACCGTGCTGGAGGAGATCGACCAGTTTAAAAAGGGCAATGATACCAAAAATTTTGAGGCCCGTGAATTTATCCGGCTCCTCGATTCTTTGTCGCGCGATAAAATGCTCCAGCAGTGGAACAACCTCAATGGCAGGCAAAAAGGCCGCTTTAAAGTGATCATGTCAATAGAAAGCCGGGTGGATGCTACTGAAGTTTTCGGTGACAGTAAGCCAGACCATAAAATACTTAATGCTGCATTGAAACTTATCGAAGATTATCCGGATAAAAAGGTGGTTTTAGTTTCGAAAGATATTAACCTTCGGTTGAAGGCCAGAGCCCTGGATATTGCGGCTGAAGATTATACTACCGGAAGGGTGGAGAACGTAAGCTCACTTTATACGGGCACTCACATCATTGATGATGTCCCTTCCGAGACCATCAATGACTTATATGAAAAGGGATATTTACCCTATGCCCGTATTGTGCAAAACAAGCCCGTAAAAAATGCTTATTTTATTTTAAAGAATGAGCGTAAATCAGCGTTGGCTTATTATAATGCGCAGGATAAAGTCATTGTGCATCTGGAAAAGAGAAAGGTTTATGGCATCAAACCGCGTAATGCCGAACAGGCCTTTGCCATTCATGCTATTCTTAATCCGGATGTAAAGCTGGTGTCTTTACAGGGTGTGGCTGGCACGGGGAAAACACTGCTGGCCCTGGCCGCAGCCCTAGAGCAAAAGAGGGACTTTAAGCAGATTTATCTGGCCCGTCCAATCGTGCCCCTGAGCAACAAAGACATTGGTTATTTGCCCGGTGATATCAAAAGTAAGCTAAATCCATATATGGAACCCCTGTGGGATAACCTCAAGTTCATTCAGAATCAGTACAACGAGACAGATAAGGAATTCTTGAAAATTTCAGAAATGGTAAACCTTGAAAAGCTCGTGATCACCCCCCTGGCCTATATCCGGGGAAGGAGTTTGTCAAATATTTGCTTTATTGTAGATGAGGCTCAGAACCTGACCCCGCATGAAGTGAAAACGATAATCAGCCGTGCGGGAGAAAACACCAAGGTTATTTTTACGGGAGACATCCATCAAATAGATACTCCCTATCTCGATGCCCAAAGCAATGGCCTTTCGCTGATGATCGACAAGGTAAAAGGCCATGCACTCTATGCCCATGTGACGCTCGAAAAGGGCGAACGGTCTGAACTTGCTAATCTGGCGAACGAATTGCTGTAGTAATTAGTAAATTTACTAATCTTTTTAAATGTAAGGATTCGTAAAAAAACAACACGCCTACCCTATTATTTCCCTCATTATACCTTTTTTTCCGTTGATGGGAGCCATTTGTCACGTAAGTATTAATACGTATATGGAAAAGAAAAGTATGGAGATTGTAATTTTCTATTGAAACATGTTCCTGTAATAGCACCAGCCATTTGCATTTTACTGTTTGGATGACTGTCCCTACTTTTGTATCGTTAATCGATATATATAAAACGGAGTAATGTGATGTTTAAAAAACTAATTTTCAATTTTCTGTCACCAAAAAGAAAATTGGCTTTTCTTGAAAAACACGGAGAATGCATAGGACGAACAGGTTTGGAACACAACCAGATTACCGTTTACTTTTTAGAGGGATATGTCGTAAGAATTCGTCACGAAGGCGACAAATTAAAAGAAATATTCACCAGCCGTAATGTGAAAAGCTTTGGAAAATCTATTGGTTCATATATTGCCGCCACTATGCCCCGGCAGGAAGCTTAAGCTTTCAGTACTTTCACCATGGTTTCACCTATTACTGCGGGCGATTCCACCACATGGATACCGCATTCCCTCATGATTTTCATCTTGGCGGCTGCTGTATCATCGGCGCCACCGATGATAGCTCCGGCATGACCCATTCTACGGCCGGGAGGAGCTGTCTGTCCTGCGATAAATCCAACGACAGGTTTGGTGCCATGTTCCTTGATCCAGTAAGCGGCCTCTGCTTCCATGCTTCCACCAATTTCACCAATCATGATGATGCCTTCTGTTTCGGGATCGTTCATCAACAGTTCTACCGCATCTTTGGTTGTTGTGCCAATGATGGGATCGCCACCAATACCAATACAGGTTGTCTGTCCCAATCCGGCTTTTGTGATCTGGTCTACAGCCTCATAGGTGAGTGTTCCTGAGCGGGAGACGATGCCAATAGAACCTTTGTTGTGAATAAAGCCCGGCATGATACCTACTTTAGCCTCTCCCGGGGTAATAATGCCCGGACAGTTGGGGCCAATAAGTCGGGCGCCATGGGATGTGACAAATTTCTTGGCCTGAAGCATATCTTTGGTGGGAATGCCTTCAGTGATTGCTACAATGACTTTTATGCCTGCATCTGCGGCCTCCATAATCGCATCACCGGCAAAGGCCGGGGGTACAAAAATGACACTAACATCTGCTCCAGTGGCATCAACGGCATCCTGAACCGTGTTGAATACCGGCTTGCCTAAATGTTCCTGTCCTCCTTTTCCCGGTGTTACACCACCCACTACATTTGTGCCGTATTCAATCATCTGACCGGCATGAAATGTGCCTTCGGAACCAGTAAAACCCTGGACAATAATTTTGGAATCTTTATTAACAAGTACGCTCATGAGGACCTTTATTTTTTATGTGCACAAAAATAGCGTATTCATTAGGATTACAAAAGGAAAAGTTATTTTACAAACAACACTTCTTATATTTCTTTCCCCGGCCACATGTTCAACGGGCAAAAAAACTCATTCTGCTTTGCACATCACTTAAATGTTTCACAAATTACCAGACCATTATCAAAGCTAAAAATATGCGAAAGCTCTTCGTTCTTTTTTTCTGTGGCATGTTTGTGCTGCTTTTATCCTGTCAAAATCAGGCGCCAGTAGATATTACCCGGCCCAACATCATCCTCATCTACGCCGATGATATGGGTTATGGTGACCTGGGCAAGTACGGAGCCAATGACTACACCACTCCCAATCTGGATAGAATGGCCAATCAGGGGACAATGTTCACCCATTTTTATTCTGTGCAGGCGGTTTGTAGCGCCTCCAGGGCGGGCCTGCTTACGGGATGCTACCCCAACCGCATCGGTATTTCAGGTGCGCTCGGGCCATCCAACACCCACGGCATCAATGCCGATGAGGTTACCATTGCCGAGATGCTCAAAGGGA